>NZ_JBDGJK010000010.1:0-251325 GCF_057656935.1 Variovorax sp. Soil_C_33 | reverse complement strand
GCCAACAAGATGGCTCGCACGGCCTGGGCGCTTGTGGCGCACGGGCGGGCGTACCGATCGGAGTGGAAGAGCACTCCGCCAAGTGGCTGCGGCGCGCAAGCGCAGGCGGCTTGATCAACAACGTGAGACAACAACCATAGGAGTGGAAGCCGCAAAGAGTGCGTGAGTCGAGTCGATGAAGTGATGGTGAAGCGGTCGGACCGCGGGTCGGGTAAAGCTGAATCGGTCGTCTGGGCAAGCCCTCGTGCGAAGCCCACTAAGGAGATGAGCACCGACCCCGCGCATGACCATCAAGGCCAGCGGCGGGCTTCGGTCCGATCTGCACCAACAGGCCGGATATAAGACCGCAGTCATTACCGCCAGCCGGAACTTCAAGAACTTACTTGCCACACGGGAGGCGTCCATATAAGTCGACCATGACCATTCGCAGCCTCTGTGCCCTCGCGGCCGCCGCCAGCCTCGCCGCCTGTTCCGGCATGGGCATGAACAAGCCCATGATGTTCTCGCAAGCCAGCCTGCCCGACAGCGTCAAGGTGCCGACAGGGCACCAGGTCGCGATGGAAACGGTGGGCGCCGGCGACATCAGCTACGAATGCCGCGCCAAGGTTAACGCGCCCGGCCAGCACGAATGGGTCTTCGTCGGCCCCGATGCCAGGCTGACGGACCGCGGCGGCAAGCAGGTCGGCAAGTACTACGGCCCGCCGGCCACCTGGGAGAGCATGGACGGCTCCAGGCTCACGGGCACGCAAGTCGCCGTCGCGCCCAACGGCACCGGCAACATTCCCTTCCAGCTCGTGAAGGCCAACCCGGCGATGGGCAGCGGCGCGATGCAGGGCGTGAGCTACATCCAGCGTGTCGCCACGCAGGGCGGCGTTGCGCCGGCCATGGCCTGCGGCGCGTCGTCGGTAGGGCAGAAGCAGGTGGTGAAGTACCAGGCCGACTACATCTTCTATCGCGCGATGTAGGCGGTTGGCAACAACGTGAAACCTATACTGGGCGCTCCCTTGTTGGAGCGCCCATGCAAGAGCAAACAAGCCCTGCGCCTCGCCCGTTCTGGCACCGCCTGAACACTTTCTTCGCCTTTCCCTTCCAGCTCCAGCCGCTGGGCTACGCGGCGCTGCTGGCGCTCAGCAGCCTGCTGTTTCACGTGCTGTTCTTCCTGCCGCAGGGGCTGGTGTTGGTGGTGACGGAGCTCGGCATCGTCCTCGCCGCCAGCCGCTACGGCTTCAAGGTGATGGCGCTCGGCGCGCGCGGCATCGTGCGCGCCAGCGATTTCCCGCGCAATCTCGAGGACGAGTGGACGAACCTGCCCTGGAAGCTGTTCGCGCTGCTGATCCTGCAGGGCATCGTGGCCGGCTTCGTCGGCGCCTGGAGCCCGGCGCTGGGCTATGTCGCGATCTTCGTGCTCTCGTTCACCTTGCCTGCGACCACGATGGTGCTGGTGCAGTCGGGCAGCTTCTGGCAGGCGCTGAATCCGGGCTATGTGTGGGAGACGATGCGCGCGGTCGGCTGGCCTTATGCGCTGCTGTGCGTCTTTTTGTTCCTGCTGAACTCGGGCGCGCAGATCGCGATCGTCATGCTGCTGCCGGTGATGAGCGGCTGGTTCGCGCTGCCGGCCATCAACTTCGTGATGATCTATTTCAGCTGGGTCATGGCCAGCCTGCTGGGCTACGTGATGTACCAGAACCATGCGGAGCTGGGCATCGACCTCTTGCCCGGTGCCGGCGCCGACGACCGCGCGGTCGACACTCGCACACCGGCGCAGGTCGCCCAGCAGATCACCGACTCGCTGGTCGCGCAGATGGTGACCGACGGCGATATCGCCGGAGCCCTGGAGCTGGCCTACGAAGAGCAGCGCACGCAGCCGGAGGACCTGGTCGCGCAGCGCCGTTACCACCGCATCCTGCTGCTGACGCCGGACAAGACGGCGACGCTGCTGGATCATGGGCGGCGGCTGATCGCGATGCTGCTGGCGCGCGACCTCGCGTCGGAAGCGCTCAAGGTCTACAAGGTTTGTCGCGAGAAAGACGGCGGCTTCGTGCTCGAAGACCCGCTGGGCACGATGGCGCTGGCGCGTACCGAGTGGCGCAACGGCGAGGCGAAGGCATCGCTGGCGCTGCTGTCCGGATTCGACAAGCGCTTTCGCGGGCATACCGCGATCCCGCAAGCCTACGAGCTGGCCGCGCGCGTGCTGGTGCAGGGCCTCAACCGGCGCGACATGGCGCAGCCGATACTGACGACGCTGGAGGCGCGCTATCCCGAGAGCGAGCAGACGCAGGAGGTGCGCTGGCTGCTGCGCGAGGTGCCGCAAGGTTGAGGGCGCTCAGCCCTTCTGCAGCATCCGCGTCACCATGTCCTCGGGCGCCAGCCGCAGCAGGTGCGGCAGCCAGCCGAGCGCCTGCTCGCGCCGCCCGGCCTGCATCAGCCCGTTGGCGCAGAGCGAAAGCGTGCCGGCCAGGTCCGGATGCTCGGGCGCCGTCTTCAGCAGCGCCTGGCACAGGCGCTCGGCATCGGTGAACTGCTGCGCGCGCGTGAAGCGCCGCGCCAGCCGCGCCATGTCGTCGGGCTTGAGGCGCGCGCCGGGCTTGGCGTGGTCGAGATAGGTCTTGTAGCTCGCATGCTGCAACTCCAGCGTGACCGGGTCCTGCGGCTTGAGCCGGAAGATGCGGTGCGCCGCGCGATGGAAGTCCTCGCTGGCGGGCCACAGCTTCGCGGTGTTGAACCAGGCGCGCAGGGTGTCGGCGTCGTCGGGCTCGAGTTGCGCGGCCGCACGCCATTCGGCACAGGACGCTTCGAACTTCATCTCGCCTGCGAGACGGCGCGCCGACGCGACGTGCTGTGCAAAGGCGTCCGGTGTGGCCGAAGCCGGCGCCTCGGGCAAATGGAGCCGGCGCCATCGCATCGCCGCGGCCATCAGCAGCGCACCGGTCAACAGGCCACCCAGGTGCGCCATGTAGGCAATGCCCTGGCCGCCGACGACGTGCTGCAGCAGCTCGTTGGCGATCCACGCCGGCAGCAGGATCAGCGCCGGCGCGGTGACGTAATTGAAATAGAAGAAGAGCTGGTAGAAAAAGCGGATGCGCCGCAGCCGGTACATCACCGCGTACATGCCCATCAGCGCCGACACCGCGCCCGATGCGCCCAGGCCATAGCTGCCCTTGCCCGCATAGGCCCAGGCCGCCAGCGCCGACGCGCCGACCGCGCCGAGCAGATAGAAGCCGAGATAAAGGCCGCGGCCCAGCGCGAGCTCGACCGAGAAGCCGAACAGGAACAGGAAGAGCATGTTGCCCAGCAGGTGGCCGGTGCTGCCGTGCAGGAAGGCCGAGCTGATCCAGGTCCACGGCTCGAAGGCGGCATCCTTGTTGTGGTCCTGCGACCAGCGCGTGGTGAAGGGGGCGGGCAGCTGGGCCTCGTACTGCTGCCGGTCGCGCTTCCACTCGGCGTACTGCGGATGGGCGGGCGTGATCACCGCGTCGCTGTGCAGCTTCTTCAGAAAATCCTTCTCCTGCTGCAGGCCTTCGAGCAGGGGCTCGACCTCGCCACGCGTCAGCAGCCGCCGCGCCGCCGGCGCGTTCGCCGAACGGGTTTCCTGCAGCCAGGCGACGAAGGGCGGCAGCTCCAGCTTGGGCAGCACGCTTTGCACATAGAACTGCGCAGCACGCTGCTGCGCCTTGTCTTCGGCGCGCTGCGGTCCCCAGAACACCAGCATGTTTACGAAGATCAGCAGCACGGTCATCCATGGCGGGTTGCGCCAGGTCGGCCGGCTCTCAAGCGGGATGGCGTAGAACAAGGCGCTAGAGGCTGTTGCGCCCGATGCCCTGGTAGACCACGCCTGCTTCCTTCATGATGGTCGGCTCGTAGAGATTGCGGCCGTCGAAGATCACCGGCGATTTCATCAGCGTCTTGAGCCGCTCGAGATTCGGGCTGCGGTAGGCCTTCCACTCGGTGACGATGATCAGCGCATCCGTGCCGGCCAGGGCTTCCATCGGATCCTTGGCCGACGAGAAGCTGATGCGCTCGAGCAGCGCCGGCGCATCGGCGAAGTCGAGCTTCAGCACGCGCCGCGTCTCGTCGACCGCGATCGGGTCGTGCGCCACCACGCGCGCGCCGGCGCGCAGCAGCGCGTCGATCACCACGCGGCTCGGCGCCTCGCGCATGTCGTCGGTGTTGGGCTTGAAGGCCAGGCCCCAGAGCGCGAAGGTGCGGTCGCTCAGGTCCGGGCCGAAGCGCTCCAGCACCTTGCGGGTCAGCACGCGCTTCTGCTCGTCGTTGACCGCTTCCACCGACTCGAGCACGCGCAGCGCCTGGCCGTTATCGCGCGCGATGCGCGTCAGCGCCTGGATGTCCTTGGGGAAGCAGCTGCCGCCGTAGCCCGTGCCCGCGTACAAAAAGCTGTAGCCAATGCGCGGGTCGGAGCCGATGCCCTGGCGCACCGCCTCGATGTCGGCGCCCACGCGGTCGGCCAGGTTGGCCAGCTCGTTCATGAAGCTGATGCGGGTGGCGAGCATCGCGTTGGCCGCGTACTTGGCGAACTCGGCGGACTTCACGTCCATCACGCGCGTGCGCTCGTGGTTGCGGTTGAAGGGCGCGTAGAGCTTGCGCATCTCGGCCAGCGCTTCACGGCCGGTCTCGTCGTCGCTGTAGCCGATGACGATGCGGTCGGGCCGCATGAAGTCCTCGACCGCCGCGCCTTCCTTCAGGAACTCGGGATTGCTCACCACCGAGAAGCGCAGGTCGGAGCGGCCGCGCTTGTCGAGCTCCTCCTGGATCACGGCCGTGACCTTGTCGGCCGTGCCCACCGGCACCGTCGACTTGTCGACCACGACCTTGAAGCCGTTCATGTACTTGCCGATGTTGCGCGCCGCAGCCAGCACGTACTGCAGGTCGGCGCTGCCGTCCTCGTCGGGCGGCGTGCCGACGGCGATGAACTGGATGTCGCCATGCGCCACCGAGGCTTCGATGTCGGTCGAGAAGGCGAGCCGCTTCGCCGCCACGTTCGATTCGACGAGTTCGCCCAGGCCCGGTTCGTAGATCGGGATGCCGCCCTCGTTGAGCGTGGCGATCTTGCGCGGATCGACGTCGAGGCAGAACACGTTGTTGCCGATGTCCGCCAGGCAGGCGCCGGTGACGAGACCGACGTAGCCGGTGCCGATGATGGTGATGTTCATGGGATCAAGCTGCTTTGGATTCCGAGAGGATCTGGTCGAAGTAGGCGATGGTCTTCTTCAGGCCCTCTTCGAGCTGGGTCTTGGGCTCCCAGCCGCCGAGTTCCTTCTGCGCCAGCGAGATGTCGGGGCGGCGCTGCTTCGGATCGTCGGCCGGCAGCGGCATGCGCACCAGCTTGCTCTTGGAACCGGTGAGCTCGATCACCTTGTTGGCCAGCTCCAGCATCGAGAACTCGCCGGGGTTGCCGATGTTGATCGGGCCGGGCACTTCGTCGCCGGTGTTCATCATCCTGAGCATCGCCTCGACCAGGTCGTCGGCGTAGCAGAAGCTGCGCGTCTGCTGGCCGTCGCCGTAGATCGTGATGTCCTCGCCCTTCAACGCCTGCACGATGAAGTTGGACACCACGCGGCCGTCGTTCATGTGCATGCGCGGGCCGTAGGTGTTGAAGATGCGCACGACCTTGATGCGCAGCTTGTGCTGGCGGTGGTAGTCGAAGAACAGCGTTTCGGCGCAGCGCTTGCCTTCGTCGTAGCAGCTGCGAATGCCAATCGGGTTCACGCGGCCCCAGTAGGCCTCGACCTGCGGGTGGATCTCGGGGTCGCCGTAGACCTCGCTGGTGGAGGCCTGCAGGATCTTGGCCCGCACGCGCTTGGCCAGGCCCAGCATGTTGATCGCGCCGTGCACGCTGGTCTTGGTGGTCTGCACCGGGTCGTGCTGGTAGTGGATCGGCGAGGCCGGGCAGGCGAGGTTGAAGATCTCGTCCACTTCCACGTAGAGCGGGAAGGTCACGTCGTGCCGCATCAGCTCGAAGCGCGGATGGTCGAGCAGGTGCTCGATGTTGCGCTTGGTGCCGGTGAAGAAGTTGTCGACGCACAGGACGTCGTGACCCTGCTCGATGAGCCGGTCGCACAGGTGGCTGCCCAGGAAACCGGCGCCGCCGGTGACGAGCATCTTCTTGGAGGCGTTGTATTGGCGCATGCTGCTAAATCACTCCGTAAGAAAAATCAGTTGAGCCGTTGGGGCATCTGGGTCGTGCGCTGCTCGTACATCTTCGCGTCGACCAGCATGCGGAACCACAAGGCCTGGAAAAAGGCGAAATAGAACCCGGTGGTGCCGTCCAGAAAGCCAAGCCGGAAGATGTAGCGGTAGACGAAATAGCTCAGCGAGCGCAGGCCGGTCGGCAGCTTGTAGTAAAGCTCCTTGATGAAGCGCGTGCGTTCCCGCGCGTCACCCATGAGCCGGGGCTGCAGCACGCTGTCGCCGCCCAGGCGGGGGCCGAGCTTTTCCTTGGCTTCGGCATCGCTCCAGCGGTTGTGGCTCGCGATCCAGTCGCTGAGCCGGGCCGAATTCTTGTCGTGCATGAAGCCGCTGAGGCGGCCGGGCGTCGCCGAGCTGATGAAGTGCTGGTCGTAGAGCCGCGACTCGCAGCGCCCGGTGCCCGAGCGGAACAGCCGCAGGTGCCAGGGATTGACGCCGGAAAAGCGCAGCATCTTGCCCATGAAGTAGTCGCGCCGGCGCAGCAGGTAGGCATCGAAGCGCGGCGTGCCCGAAAGCAGGGCCTTGATCTCGTCGACCGCCTGCGCGTCCAGCACCTCGTCGGCATCGAGGTGCAGCTGCCAGCCGTAAGAGGCCTCGACCTGCGCGATGGCCCAGTTGCGCTGGTCGCTGTAGTTGGAAAAGGGCCGCTGCACCACGGTGCAGCCCAGCTCCTCGAGGATCGCGACCGTGTTGTCCGACGAGTGCGAATCGACCACGTAGACGTGCGGGCTCAGCTTCTTCGCCTGCGACACGGTTTCCCGAATGATCGAGGCGGAATTGAAAGTCAGGATGACGACGACGCAGTTGGGTTTTTCCATTGGATTCGGAGGCGCTCTCGTGCGGTTCGGGGACCCGCTAGATTGCAGGCGGCCCAGGCGGGATGCAATGCAACTTTAGCACTACATTTTTACAACTGCGCACAAATACCGCACTGCAGCATTCATGCCTGCTCCCGTGGACGGCTTCAGCCGGGCCGGGCGCGATGCCGGGCGATTTGCTTGCGTACCTGGGCCGGGGCTGTGCCGCCGAGGATGTTGCGCGCATGCAGGGAGCCGCGCAGGCTCAGCACGTCGTAGACGTCCTTCTCGATCTTCGGGTTGAAGGTCTGCAGCACCGCCAGCGGCAGCTCCGACAGGTCGACCTTGTGCGAGATCGCCGCCTTGACCGCGTGGGCCACGGTTTCGTGGGCGTCGCGGAAGGGCAGGCCCTTCTTCACCAGGTAGTCGGCCAGGTCGGTCGCGGTCGCATAGCCGCGCAAGGCGGCGTTTTCCATCGTCTCGGGCTTCACCGTGATGCCGCCCACCATCTCCGCGAAGATGCGCAGCGTGTCCTTGAGCGTGTCGACGGTGTCGAACAGCGGCTCCTTGTCTTCCTGGTTGTCCTTGTTGTAGGCCAGCGGCTGGCCCTTCATGAGCGTGATCAGCCCCATCAGGTGGCCGACCACGCGGCCGGTCTTGCCGCGCGCGAGCTCGGGCACGTCCGGATTTTTCTTCTGCGGCATGATCGAGCTGCCGGTGCAGAAGCGGTCGGCGATGTCGATGAAGCCGAAGGCCTGGCTCATCCAGAGCACCAGCTCTTCGCTCAGGCGGCTGATGTGCACCATCGCGATCGAGGCGGCGGCGGTGAATTCGATCGCGAAGTCGCGGTCGCTTACCGCGTCCAGGCTGTTCTGGCAGACCTCGTCCATGCCCAGCGCGCGGGCCACGGCTTCGCGGTCGAGCGGGTAGCTGGTGCCGGCCAGCGCGGCCGCACCCAGCGGCAGGCGATTGACGCGGCGGCGCACGTCGGCCATGCGCTCGGCATCGCGCGCGAACATTTCCACATAGGCCAGCATGTGGTGGCCGAAGCTCACCGGCTGCGCCACCTGCAGGTGGGTAAAGCCGGGCAGGATCACGTCGGCGTTCTTCTCGGCGATGGCGACCAGCGACTTCTGCAGATCGCTCAGGAGCCCGCTGATCAGGTCGATCTCGCCGCGCAGCCAGAGCCGCACGTCGGTGGCCACCTGGTCGTTGCGGCTGCGGCCGGTGTGCAGCCGCTTGCCGGCATCGCCCACCAGCTGCGTGAGCCGGGCCTCGATGTTGAGGTGCACGTCTTCGAGGTCGAGCTTCCAGTCGAAGGTGCCGGACTCGATCTCGGCGCGGATCTGCGCCATCCCGTTCTGGATGGCGGCGTGGTCCTCGGCGCCGATGATGCCCTGCTTGGCCAGCATGCCCGCATGCGCCAGCGAGCCCTCGATGTCGGCCTGCCACAGGCGCTTGTCGAAGAAGACGCTGGCGGTGTAGCGCTTGACCAGGTCGCTCATCGGTTCTGAGAACAGGGCGGACCAGGCTTCGGATTTCTTGTCGAGTTGGTTGGAGGTCATGGGGGTGAACCGGGGTGGGAGGCAATAATGGGTTTGCACCCGAATGTTTCAGCTCTGATGCGCAACCCGACGATTTTATCGGCCACCCCTGCCGCGCCGGCTCCTGCCCGCGCTCGCGGGCCTGCGCGCGTGAGGGTCGCGCTGTTCGACGCCTGCCAGATCGGGGTGGTGCTGCGCACCGTGATGTTCGTCGAGGCCGTGGTCGCCGTCGCCACCTTGTTCGTTTCGTCGGCGCCCGCCGAGTGGCTGGTGCTGATGGCCACGGTGACCGGCGGCGCCTTGCCGGCCACGCTCCTGTGGCTGCTCGCGGCCTGCTGGCTCAAGAGCTTGCTCGGCCGCCTGCCGCGCGCGGCGCAGTACGCGGCCGGCGCCGCGCTCGGCGCCATCTCCGCGCTGTACGGCTGCGGGCTGCTGCGGCTGACCGGCGTGCTCGGCAGCGCCCCTTGGCTCGCAAGCGCCCTGGCCGGCGCAATGTTCGCCGCGCTGGTGATGGCCGCACTGGTGCTGCGCGCGCGCGGCCAGACCCCGGCGGCCATGACCGCGCGGCTCGAAGAGCTGCAGGCGCGCATCCGGCCGCACTTTCTTTTCAACACGCTCAACAGCGCCATCGCGCTGGTGCGCGAGGAGCCGGCCAAGGCCGAGGCCATGCTGGAAGACCTGAGCGAGCTGTTCCGCCAGGCGCTGGCCGACCCGGGCGAATCAGTCACGCTGGCCGACGAGATCGCGCTGGCCGAGCGCTATCTCGCGATCGAGCAGGTGCGCTTCGGCGAGCGGCTGCGCATCCGCTGGGACATCGACCCGGCCGCCAACACCGCGCTGCTGCCGCCACTCTTGCTGCAGCCGCTGGTCGAGAACGCGGTCAAGCACGGCGTCGAGCCGAGTCCGGCCGGCGCCAAGATCCGCATCCGTACCGAGCGGCGCGGCAGCATGGCGGTGATCGAAGTGGTCAACAGCCTGCCGCCGCTGCGCTGGGCCGACGAACCCCTGCCGCGCGGGCACGGCATCGCGCTGGCCAACGTGCGCGACCGGTTGCGCCTCCTACACGATATGCAGGCGCAGTTCAGCGCCGGCATGGACCAGAAGAGCTACCGTGTCCGCATTGCCATACCTGCCGAAACATGAACTCATGAGCGTTCTCCGCACCTTGATCGTCGACGATGAAACCCTCGCCCGGTCGCGGCTGCGCACGCTGCTGGCCGACTGCAAGTCGCCCGGCGCGGAGGTCGTGGCCGAGGCCGCGCACGGGGCCGGCGCGCTGGATCAGCTGGCCGGCACGCGATTCGACCTGGTGCTGCTCGACATCCACATGCCGGGCATCGACGGCCTCGAACTCGCGCGCAGCCTGAGACAGCGTGCCGGCGCGCCGGCGGTGGTGTTCGTCACCGCCCATGCGACCCACGCCGTGACCGCCTTCGAGCTGGAGGCGGTCGACTACCTGACCAAGCCGGTGCGCGCCGAACGGCTGCAGCAGGCGCTGCAGAAGGCCGAGCGCTACCTGAAGGAGCGGCGCGGCACCGCGGCCGAGGCGCCGCAGGAAGTGCTGCTGATCCAGGACCGCGGCCGCACCGAGCGGGTGCCGATGTCCGAGGTGCTCTACCTCAAGTCCGAGTTCAAGTACCTCACGGTGCGCACGCCGACGCGCAGCCACATCTACGACGGCTCTCTGGCCGAATTCGAGGAGCGCTATCCGGCGCGCTTCGTGCGCGTGCACCGCAATGCGCTGGTGGCGCGCGCGGCGATCCGGGCGCTCGAGAAATACGACGACGGCGAGGATGCCGAGGGCTGGGCGCTGCGGCTCGACGGCATTCCGGAGCCGGTGGTGGTGTCGCGGCGCCAGCTGTCGGCGGTGCGCGAGGCGCTCAAGGATCCACGATGAACGACGACGCCGAGCAGAAGAAGGAAGTCGAACAGAAGAAGGAGGCCGAGCCGCCGGCAGAGCCCCCCGCGCCCGAACCGGAACGCGTGCTGCTGCACATGCCGGTCGACGTGCGCAGCGCCGCGCTGGCGGTACTCGCGGTGATGGCCGTCGTGTTCACGCTGCACTGGGCCAAGGCCGTGTTCGTTCCGCTGATGCTGAGCCTGCTCTTGACCTACGCGCTCGCACCCCTGGTCGACTGGCTCGAACGCTGGAAGATCTCGCGCTGGATCGGCGCGGCCGTGATCCTGCTCGGGCTCGGCGGCGGGGTGGGCTGGGCCGGCTATTCGCTCTCCGGCAGCGCCTCCGAGCTGCTCGATACGCTGCCGGTCGCCGCCCAGAAGCTGCGCCTGGCCGTGCGCAGCGGCCGAAGCACCGACCCCAGCGCGCTCGACACGGTGCAGAAGGCCGCTGCGCAGCTCGAGCAGGCGGCCGAGGAGAACTCGGCCAAGGTCGCGGCGCGCAAGGGCGTGGCGCGGGTGGTCATCGAGCGCCCGGCCTTCAACGTGCGCGACTACCTCTGGAGCGGCACGGTGGGGCTGATTACCGCCATCGGGCAGCTCACGCTGGTGGCCTTCCTGACCTTCTTTGCGCTCGGCTCGGGCGACACCTTCCGCCGCAAGCTGGTGAAGATCACCGGGCCGAGCCTGCAGAAGAAAAGAATCACCGTGCACGTGCTCGACGACATCACGCGGCACATCGAGCGCTACCTGCTGGTGCAGATCCTCACCAGCGCCGTGGTCGGCGTCGCCACCGGCCTTGCCTTCTGGGCCCTCGGCGTCGACAACGCCGCGGTGTGGGGCATCCTGGCGGGGGTGACCAATCTCATTCCCTACATCGGCTCGGTCATCGTCATGGCGGCAGCGGGGCTGGTGGCCTTTCTGCAGTTCAACAGCATCCAGATGGCGCTCGTGATCGGTGGCGTCTCGCTCCTGATCCACACGCTGGTGGGCAACCTGCTGGTGCCCTGGCTCACCAGCCGAACCAGCCGCATGAACCCGGTGGCGGTGTTCGTCGGCGTGATCTTCTGGGGCTGGCTCTGGGGCATCTGGGGCTTGCTGCTCGGCATCCCGATCATGATGGTCGTGAAGGCCATCTGCGACCGCGTCGAAGACCTTCAGCCGATCGGCGAGCTGCTGGGCGACTAGCGCTTCCCGGACGGGTATTTTTGCCCGATGCGCGTTTGCAGGAAATCCAGCAGCGCACGCAACGCCGCGCTGTTGTGGCGCCGCTGCAAGTAGGCGGCCGACAGCCACGTATCGCTGCGCACGCTGTCCTGCAATACCGGCACCAGCTCGCCGTGGTCGATGCGGCCTTGGACCAACAGGGCAGGCAGATAGAGCACGCCGAAGCCCATCAGCGCTGCCTCGATCAGCGGCCCGGCCTCGGAGGCGTCCATGCGGCTCTTGACCGGGACGTCCAACGGTTGACCCTCGACCTCGAAGCGCCATTGCGGATGGGTGCCGAGCCGGGAGTGCGTCAGCGCCTCGTGCTGCGCCAGCTCCGACGGATGTGTTGGCGTGCCATGCTGCTTCCAGTAGCGCGGGGACGCGCACACCACCAGCGTCAGCTGCGTCAGCTTGCGCACGATGAGGTTGTCGTCCTCGATCGGGCCGACGCGCAGCGCGAGGTCGATGGCCTCCTCGGCCATGTCGACGACGCGATTGCTGAGATGCAGGCTGAGGCTGACCTCCGGGTAGTAGCCCATGAACTGGGCCAGCAACTTGGGCAGGTCGCCCTGTCCCATGCCGTGCGGCGCCGAGATGCGCAAGCGGCCCGTCGGCCGGCTGGCATGCTCCTGCAGCTCGGCCTGGGTGAGTTCCACCATTTCAATCACCGGCTTGCTGCGCTCGAGCAGCAGCGCGCCGGCATCGGTCAGGCTCACCGAGCGGGTCGAGCGGTTGAGCAGGCGCACGCCGAAGCGGGTTTCCAGTTCGGCCACGTACTTGCTGACTGTCGCCTTGGACATGTCGAGCTTGCTGGCGGCGCGGGAGAAGCTGCCGTGGGCGGCGACTTCGCGGAAGGTCTTGATGAGGTCGAGGCTGTCCATGTCTGGCGCCGATTGTGCGGCGCCTTCGTTTTTTCAGCCGACGCGCAGCACCGCCTTGCCCGGTAGCGTGCGCCAGATGATCCATTCGCCTCTGGCGAGGTGGTGCGTGGGCACCGCGGCGGTGGTGGCGTCGCCGTACTGCACGACCAGCTCGCGGCCCTCGAGCCGCAGCGTGATCTCGAAGCCCGGCCAGTGCGCCGGCACGCGCGGTGTCAGCGAGAGCCGGTCGCCGTGCACCGCCAGGCCCAGCAGGGTCTCGACCGCGGCGCGGTGCAGCCATGCGGCCGAGCCGGTGTACCAGCTCCAGCCGCCGCGGCCGACATAGGGCGCGGCGCCGTAGATGTCGCCGGCCATCACGTAGGGCTCGAGCTCGTAGGCCGGGCCGCGCTCGGGATGGCGCGCGCGGTGAGCCGGGCTCAGGCCCTCGAAGCTGTGCCATGCGGCTTCGGTGTCGCCGGTGAGCGCCTGTGCCATCAGCCCCCACACGGCGGCGTGCGAATACTGGCCGCCGTTCTCGCGCACGCCCGGCGGATAGGCCTGGATGTAGCCCGGGTTGTTGGACGAATGCGCCAGCGGCGGATGCAGCAGTTGCAGCAGGCCGGCGGGCTCGTCGTGCAGATGGGCCCTCATCGATGCGAGGGCCTGGGTGGCGTGGTTCGTGTCCGAGGCGCCCGAGAGCACCGACCAGGCCTGCGCGATCAGGTCGATGCGGCATTCCTCGTTGAGCGCCGAGCCGAGCGGCGCGCCGTTGTCGAAGAAGGCGCGCCGGAACCAGGCGCCGTCCCAGCCGGCGCCGTGCAGGGCGGCGATCCAGCCCTTGCGTGCGGCCTGCCAGCGTGCGGCGCGTGCCTTCTCCCCGCGCGCCTCGGCAAAGGGCGCATAGCGCTCGACCACGCTGCAGAGGAACCAGGCGAGCCAGACCGATTCGCCGCGGCCTTCGTGGCCGACACGGTTCATGCCGTCGTTCCAGTCGCCGGTGCCCATCAGCGGGAGGCCGTGGACGCCGGTCGCGAGGCTGCGGTCGATCGCGAGCGCGCCGTGTTCGTACACGGTGGCCGTGAGGCCGCTGGTCTGCGGCGCGTAGTAGGCGTCCTCGGCGCCCTCCGGGATCTCGGGACCATCGATGAAGGGCACGACTTCGTCGAGGACCGAGCGGTCGGCCGTGACTTCGACGTAGTGCGAGGCGGCGTAGGGCAGCCACAGCAGGTCGTCGGAGAAATGCGTGCGCACGCCGGCGCCGCCGGGCATGTGCCACCAATGCTGCACGTCGCCCTCTGGAAACTGGCGCGCCGCGTTGACCAGGATCTGTTCGCGCAGGCGCGCCGGATCGGTCAGCGCAAAGGCCATCGCGTCCTGCAGCTGGTCGCGGAAGCCGAAGGCGCCGCCGGCCTGGTAGAAGCCGGCCTTCGACCAGAGCCGGCACACCAGTGTCTGGTAGATGAGCCAGCGGTTGACCAGCGCATCGAACAAGGGATCGGGCGTGCGCACCTGCAGGCGGCTGAGCAGTTCGTCCCAGAAGCCGCGCGCCGCGGCCAGCGCCTCGGGCACGTCGCGCTGCTGCCAGCGGCGCGCCATCTGCATCGCGGCCTCGGGGTTGTCGGCCTGGCCCAGCATGAAGGTGAAGCTCGCACTCGCGCCGGCGGCGAGCGGGAAGTCGGCGGCCACCGCGGCGCAGGCATCGAGGCCGCTGCCGGCACGCTGGGCCAGCGTGTCGGGCACTTCGACCGCACCGTGCCCGGCGAAGAATTCGCTGCGCTCGCAGGTCCATTGGGTCGCGCCGTTCAAGCCGGCGAGCACGAGGAAGCCGGTGCTGCCGCCGAATCCGGTGCTCGATTCGCGCTGCTGGCCGAACACCGCTGGCAGGTCCTCGGGCTTCCAGGTGTGGACGGTGCGGCGTTCGCCGCGTGCCGCGCCGAGCTGCCACTCGACCATCGCGAGCGCGCGCAGCCTGCGGGTGCCGGTGCCCTCGTTGCGCACCTTGACGTGCACCAGCTTCATGCGTTCGTCGCGGTCGGCGAAGAAGGTGGTCTCAAGCGCGACGTTGCGGTGCAGGCATTCGAACACCGTGTAACCCTGGCCGTGGCGCACGCGGTGACTGGCGGCCGCGCCGCCGCGGCTGGCTGGCGTGAGCGGCAACAGCTCGCGCGAATCGAGGTCCTGCAGCAGGTAGTGCTCGAAGGCCGGATCCTGCACCGGGTCGTTGGACCAGGGCGTGAGCTGGTGCATGCGGCTGTTGACGGCCCAGGTGTAGCCGGTGCCGGATTCGGAGATCTGGAAGCCGAAGGATGCATTGGCGATCACGTTGATCCAGGGCCGCGCCGTGCGCCGGTTGGGATCGACCTCGAAGCGGAACTCGCCGCTTTCGGCATCGAAGCCGCCCTGCGGTGCAGTCACCGCATCGGCGAGCTCGGCCGCGGGCGGCAGCAGCGAGAGCTGGACGCGCGGCCCGAGGTCTTCCGCCGCCGGGCCGGCCGAAGCCGTGGTTTCGCGCAGCGCCGCCACCTGCGTCTCGAGCGAGCGGCCATCGGCGGTGAACACCGCGCGCGCCAGGCTCGACAGCGCCGCTTTTTCCGAGGGCGCCACTTCGTGGTCGCGCAGCAGGTAGAAGCCGGCCGCGTCGTTGCGCGGAAAGCTGTTTTGCGTCTGCTGCGCGACGCGGCTGCGCAGCGCCTCGATCTCGCGCTGCAACGGCATCAGGTAGGAGTTGGGCTCGCCATTGAGCACCACCAGGTCGCAGGCCACGCCGCCGAAGCCCCACCAGGGCTGGGCGCGCAGGAGCGTGTCGACCAGGCCCTTGCCGGCGATCGAGTGGATGTGGACCAGCACGATCGGCTTGTCGCCCGAGATGCCGAAGCGCCAGATCTGGCGCAGGTCGACGAGCCCGCGGTCGCGCATCGGGCGCGGCGTGGTGTAGGTCAGGATGGTCGTGAGGTCCTGCAGCGCCTGGTTCTTCGCCGGGTCGATGCTGAGGTCGCGCAGACGCACCTGCGCCAGCGTGGCGGCCATGCGCGTCGCGCGCTCGACGTGCATCGGCTGCAGGTAGCGGTCGATGCTGGGCATCAGGGCTTCCACATCCTCGTCGGCCGCGGTGGCGAAGGTCACGCGCGCCGTGCCGCCTGCCGGGATCTCGAGGCGCACGCGCAGGCAGGCGATGGGATCCAGCCCGTTGACCGGCGTGCCGTCGGGTGCTGCCGATTGCGGATCGAGGGTCGGCGTCGCGAGCGTGCGGTTGCGCCCGATGAAGGCGCGCCGGTCGGTCATGCAGTCGACCGACAGCACCTGCGCATCGACCGAGGCCACGAAATGCACGGCGGCCACCACCGCGTCGCCGTGCAGGCGCGGTTTGCGCGTCAGCAGCAGCGCGCGCCAGCCGGGCTCCCAGCGGCTCTCGACGAAGAGGTTGGCAAAGGCCGGGTGCGCCTCGTCGGCCTTGGGGTCGGAGAGCACGGGCTCGAAGTACGAGATGAGCTCCAGCGTGCGCGTCGCGCCGCCGGTGTTGTGCAGCGCGACCGTGCGCAGCTCGGTGTCGTCTTCGGGGCTGATCAGTACCGTGGTGCGTGCCTGCAGGCCGGGCCCGCTGGCATCGAACTGCACCTGGTCGGCCAGGAAGCGCGCGCGGTAGCGCCACTCTTCGCCGGGCGCGGGCAGGGCGGTCAGCGAGGTGAGCGTCGGGCTGCCGATGTCCCGCACATAGAAGAAGGTGCCGTAGCCGTCGCGCAGCGGATCGTCGCGCCAGCGGCTCACGTTGAACGAACGCCAGCGGCTCACGCCCGCGCCGTTGGCGCGCAACGCCACGGTGTAGTGGCCGTTCGACAGCAGGTGGGTGGGCTGGAAGCCGGGCTCGTGAGGGTCGACCATGCGCGGCTGGAAGATCGGCGGCGCCTCTCCGGTGCTCGGCTCGGGCGGCATGCGCGGATCGGCGCTGCCGATGATCTGCCGCGGCGTGCGCTCGTGCAGCAGCGACTCGTGCGCCCGCACCAGCGGCGCGCTGCCAAACCAGCGGCGCGGCGCGCCGTCGCACACGACGTTGCACAGCGCCACCAGTGCCATGCCGTGGTGGTGCGCCATGACGTTGTGCACCACGGTGAAAGGCTGGCCCGCGGGCTGGCGTGAGGCGGTGAAGTCGATCGCGTCGAAGAAGCCGAACTCGCCGCGCCCACCGAGCGATTCGAGCAGCCGCAGGTTGACCACCGCATCGGCGGGCGCCAGCGCCGCGGCCAAGGCGCTGGCGTAGGGCGCGACCACGCGGTCGGTGGGCGGCGTGCGGCGCAGCGCCAGCCGCGGCACGCCGAAGGGCGCGTACTGGAAGGCGAGCGAATGGTCCTGCGCGAAGTAGGCCGATTCCGAGACGCCCCAGGGCAGGTTCTGGGCATTGCCGAAGGCCTGCTGCTCGCCGACCGCGGCCAGGTTGGCCACCTGCAGCAGGCCGCCCATGGGTTCCGCCATCACCAGCGTGGGCATCAGGTACTCGAACATCGAGCCCGACCAGGACTTGAGACCGGGCCGTATGCCCACCGAGAGGAAGGGCCTGCCCAACGCCATCCAGTGACGCCGCGGCACGTCGCCCTTGGCGATGGCCAGGAAGCTCAGGAGCCGCGCTTCGGAGGCCAGCAGGTCGTAATAGCTCGCATCGAGCTCGTTCTCCTCGACCCTGAGGCCGATGTGGAACAGGTGGCGCTTGGCGTCGTAGAGCCCGCGGAAATCCATGCCCGCGCTCAAGGCCTCGCAGCGCAGGGCGAGGGCTTCGAGTCGCGCGCCGGCGCCGCTGCCGTCGGCCGCGAAGCTGCGGCAGGCTTGCGCCACGGCCAGCAGGTGGCCTGCAAGGTTGCCGCTGTCGACGCTGGACACGTAGGCCGGCAGCAGCAGCGCAAGCGAGCGTGTCTCGTACCAGTTGTAGAGATGGCCCTGGTGCTTGTCCATGCGGTCGATGGTGTCGAAGGTCGCCTCGAGCCGGGCGGCGAGCGCCGCGGTGTCGAGCCAGCCGAATTCGCGCGCGCAGCAGCAGGCCAGCAGGTACATGCCGATGTTGGTCGGCGAGGTGCGGTGCGCGATGGCGCGCTCGGGTTCGAACTGCAGGTTGTCGGGCGGCAGATGGTTGTCCTCGGGGCCGACGACATGCTCGAAGAAGCGCCAGGTGTCGTGCGCCAGCGTTTCGAGGTAGCTGCGGTGCTCGGCGTCCAGCGGGTCTTCGTTGTCCGCCGGTACGCGGCTGCCCCACCAGGCCGCGACCGGGGCCAGCGCCCACAGCCCGAACAGCAGCATGCCCAGCCACGGATGCGGGCTCCAGAATGCGGCCACGGCGAATGCGATGCAGACCAGGCTCGCGATCGCTCCGCTGTGCAGGAAGGGCGCCAGCTGGTAGCGGGCCTGCGCCTGGGCCTGGGCCGCTGTGGTCCATTCGAGCAGGTGCCGGCGGCTCACCGCCAGGCGCCATGCGGCACGCACCGTGGCATCGAGCAGGAGGCGGGTCTGCGCGGCCAGCTGCACGAACTGCCAGGCGGCGCCGGCCATGGCGCGCAGCAGCTCGGTGGACCCGACGTCGAAGAAATGGCGCAGCTCGATCGAGCGCCGCGTCGGCACCAGGCCCGCCAGGGCGCCGAGCATGGGGCCGAGCATCAGCGCTGCTGCGACGGCCGCGAGCGCCCATGGCAGCGGGAACGCATCGGTGAAAACGACCCACGCGAGCAGCGCGGTCGATGCCGGAATCACCAGCGCGCGGCGCAGGTTGTCGCTCATCTTCCAGAGTCCCAGCGCATCGATGCCGAAGCGCCGCGCGCGCAGCATCAGCGGCAGCAGCTGCCAGTCGCCGCGCGTCCAGCGGTGCACGCGCGAAGCCGCCACGCCCGCGTGATGCGGATGGTCTTCGATCAGCACCAGGTCGCTCACCACGCCGCAGCGCGCCACCGTGCCTTCGAGCAGGTCGTGGCTCAGTACCGCGCCGTCTGGCAGGCGGCGGTCCAGCGTCGCATGGACGGCGCGCACGTTGAGCAGACCCTTGCCGGTGAAGGAGCCGCTGCCGAACACGTCCTGGTAGAGGTCGGAAGCGCTGCTGCTGTAGGGGTCGAGCCCGCACTGGCCGGCGAACAGCCAGTGGAAGAAGGAGCGTTCGTTGCGCGCGGGAAAAGGCGTGACGATGCGCGGCTGGAAGATGCCGAAGCCCGTCGCCACGCTGCGGCTGGCCATGTCGAGCTGCGGCGCATTGAGCGGGTGGGCCGCCACCGCGACCAGCTCGCGCAGGGCGCCGGGCGGCAGGCCGGTGTCGCTGTCGAGCGTCAGCACGTAGGGAATGCGATCGGCCAGCCGCAGGCCGGGTGCCGTCGGCAGGAAGCCGCTGTCATCGCCCGCGGCCAGCAGGCGCAGCAGCATCTCGAGCTTGCCGCGCTTGCGCTCCCAGCCCATCCAGCGCTGCTCTGTTTCGCTCCAGCTGCGCGGGCGGTGCAGCAGCACAAAGCGCGGCGCCGCGTCCAGCGGTACGGGATAGCGATCGTTGAGCGACGCGATGCGTTGCAGCGCGTCGTCGAGCAGGGTGCCGTCGTCGGGCAGCGAAGGCTCGGCGGCATCGGCCCAGTCCGTCAGCAGCGCGAACTGCGCCTGCGCCTCGCGGTTGGCGAGCCAATGCAGTTCGAGCCGCTGCGCGAGCTGGGCGTTGGCCGCTTCCGAACTCAGCAGCGCCGGAATCACGACCAGCACCCGGTGCGCTTCGGGAATGCCGTGCGCGAAATCGAGCCGGGGCAGCGGCTGGACGCGGGTGGATTCGGCCATGATGCGGTGCACCAGCGCGATGACCGCTTCGGACAGGGGCCAGGCGAGCAGCGCGAGCGCGACCAGCGCCTGCCAGGGCGCATCGGGCCAGCCGCTGCGGTTCAGGCCCTCGACCGCTGCCGCCAGCAGCAGCGCGGTGCCGGCCAGCACGGCCAGCACGTAGAGCGTCGGGCGCCAGGCGCGCAGCGCGCTCAGGCGCGGCGCGATGCGCACCGCACCTGTGCCGTTCTCCGGCGCCAGCGCGATGCTCAGGGCCGGGAGCCCCTGCCCGAACAGGTAGTAGCCGGCGGTGCATTCGGCCCGCGACCAGTGGGTCTCGGCATCCCCGTCTTCGGGCGCATCGCGGGCCGCATCGAGGGCCAGGCGTACCACCGCCTGGGCGACTTCGCGCTCGGGCCGGCGGCTGGTGCGCGCCACCTGCTCCATCGCATGGGTGATCTGCTGGCGCGTGAGCTCGCTTTCGCGCGCGAAGCTCGGCAGCTCGCGCAGCACGCGCAGCGAGCGGCTCACCGGTTCGATCAGGTCGGCCCACTCGACCTGGCCGATCATGCGCAAGGTGGTGATGATGTTGCCGACCGTGAGGTTGGCGGCGGCCTGCGTCGTCTGTGCTTCGCTGACCAGCGCCGGGCCGTTCGGGCAATGCTGTTCGGTCCACGTGTGGAGCGGCGGCGCGTCTTCGCCGTGCTCAACCGGCAATTGCAGCCAGAGCTGCGTGAGGAAGCGTTCCTGCATGCCGCGGGCCTGCAGCGCACGGTAGAGCACGTCGAGATCCTCCGCGGAGAGCCTGTCGGCCGCGTCCCAGGCCGCATGCGCGACTTCGCGCGCCACCTTGCTTTCGGCAATGCCCTCGGCCACGCGCCGCAGGTTTTCCAGCAGCACCACGCGCAGGGTGGTCGGCAGCGCCCACAGTTCTCCGAGCGTGAGTTCGTCGATGTCCTGGTAGGCGTTGAGGAAGGCGGTGAACAGCTCCTTGTTCAGCACGCTGTCGGTATGCGCCACGTAGGCCCAGGCGATGCCGTAGACGCGCGGCAAGCCCGCGAGCGGCGGTGCCGCGAGTTTGGGCAGGCGCCCGTAATAGCTGCGCGGCACGCCCTCGCGGATCTGCTGCAGCTGCGCCTCGACCAGGTGGAAGTTGTCGAGCAGCCATTCGGCCGCCGGCGTGACATAGCGGCCGCTCTGCGAAATCAGCGCGATGTAGTCGAAGGCGCTGCGCAGCGATTCGAGATTGCGGTCGACCCGCGGGAAAAAGGGCGTGGCGTCACCGCTGGAGTTCTCGCGGCGCACGACCTGCGCCCGGGCCAGGCTGTGACCGTGCTGCTCGAAGCGCTGCGCGCCGAACAGCTCGGCGCGGATCGGCGGCTCGACAGCTTCGTGGGGCCCAAGAAGAAGTTTGCGCGCGTACTGGCTGAGCGAGTCGAGCCGGTCGACGACCGCCGCGGCGTTCAAGCGACAGCGTACAGCCCGATGAGGAGAACCACGGCCAGGCAGGCCATCGTCACGATGCGGCCTGCCAGGGCCGAGCGCGCCCGCTGCAATTCGCTCTTCACCGTGAACCATCGCCCCTGTGCGCTCGCGCAATGTCGCATGTGCGACGCCAGCGCGTCGAAGTCGCCGCTCACAAAATCGATCTTGGCATGGGTGAGGGAGTGCGGGGAAGACATGGCGAAGATTCCTGTGAACGAGCCTTGAGCTGCCGCGCGATTGCGAGAACTTTGAACGTGGGGGACAGGGTACTCTTCCTGCAAAGGCCTTAATTTCTGCTTCGACGGATGTTCACGTAGGAAGCGGCGTACACGGCGCTTTTCGCCGGTGTCTATCCGGTATTTCGGAGCCCCGCCGCGACACCGTTGATCGACATGTGGATGCCGCGCTGCAGGCGCTCGTCGTCCTGTCCTGCGCGCCAGCGGCGCATCAGCTCGACCTGCAAGTGGTGCAGCGGGTCGATGTAGGGGAAGCGGTGGCGGATCGAACGCTGCATGTCGACATTGCCTTCGAGCCGCTGCTTCGCGCCGGTGATCAGCGTCAAGGCGTCGGAGGTGCGATGCCACTCGGCATCGATCATCGAGAACACCTTCTGGCGCAGCTTGCGGTCGGCCACCAGTTCCGAGTAGCGCGAGGCCAGGGCCAGGTCGCTCTTGGCGAGCACCATGTCCATATTCGACAGCAGCGTGCTGAAGAAGGGCCACTGCGCAACCATGCGCTGCAGGAGCGCCTGCCGCTCCTTGCGCGCCGCGGCGCTGCCCGCGGTCGCGAGGAAGCGCTCGATCGCCGAACCGAAGCCGTACCAGCCCGGCAGCGTGAGCCGGCACTGGCCCCAGCTGAAGCTCCAGGGCACGGCGCGCAGGTCTTCGATCTTGCGGCTGGGGTTGCGCGAAGCGGGGCGCGAGCCGATGTTGAGCTCGGAGATCTCGCGGATCGGCGTGGCGCTGAAGAAGTAGTCGCCGAAGCCGGGCGTCTCGTAAACCAGTTCGCGATAGGCAGCCATGCTGGCCGCCGAGAGCTCGTCGGCCGCCGCCAGAAAGCTGGCGGGCGCGGCCTTGGCCGAGGGCAGCAGGGTGGCCTCCAGCGTGGCGGCGACCAGGGTTTCGAGGTTGCGCCGGCCGATCTCGCGGTTGGCGTACTTGGAGCCGATCACCTCGCCTTGTTCGGTCAGGCGGATCTGGCCGCGCACCGTGCCGGGCGGCTGCGCGAGGATGGCCTGGTAGCTCGGTCCGCCGCCGCGTCCCACCGTGCCGCCGCGGCCATGGAACATGCGCAGGCGAATGGAGGATGATGCCCCCACGCTCGGCACCGACGCGTCCTCGCTGCCCCCTGAGGGGGCGCTCGCTTGCTTGGGGCGGCCCGGCGCTGCGCTCGTCGACTTCTTGTTGAGCTCGTCGAACAGCGCCACCAGCGCGGTGCCAGCGCGATAGAGCTCCCAGTTGCTGGTGAAGATGCCGCCGTCCTTGTTGCTGTCGCTGTAGCCGAGCATCACGTCCTGCTCTGCGCCCGAGCGCTGCACCAGGGCCTGGATGCCGGGCAGGGCGTAGAAGGCGCGCACGATCGGCGCCGCGTTGCGCAGGTCCTCGATGGTTTCGAACAAGGGCACCACGATCAGGTCGCAGGTCGCGTTGTCTTCCAATGTTCCGCGCAGCAGGCCCACTTCCTTTTGCAGAAGAAGCGCTTCCAGCAGGTCGCTGACCGTTTCGGTGTGGCTGATGATGTAGTGGCGGATCGCCGCTGCCCCGAAACGTGCGCGGGCCTTGCGCGCGGCGGCGAAGATCGCGATCTCGCTTTGCGCCAGCGGCGAGTACTCGGCATCGGGCACGCGCAGCGGGCGGGCGTCGTCGAGCAGGCGCAGCAGCAGCGTCTGCTTGGCCTCTTCGGCCAGCGCGGCGTAATCGGGCTCGATGCGCGCGGTGGCGAGCAGTTCGGCCACCACGGCCTCGTGCTTGTCGGAGCTCTGCCGGAGGTCGACCGTCGCGAGGTGGAAGCCGAACACCTCGACCGCGCGGATCAGCGGGCGCAGGCGCTGCGCCACCAGCACAGAGCCGTGCTTGTCGGCGAGCGAATCCTCGATGGTGCGCAGGTCGGCCAGGAATTCTTCGGCCTGCGCGTAGGGGTTCTGCGGCGCGACCGCGTGGCGCGCAGCCTCGCCGCCGGTGAGCTCGCGCAGCGTGGCCGCCAGGCGCGAATAGATGCCGGTCAGCGCGCGGCGGTAGGGCTCGTCGACGCGGTGCTCGCTCTTGTCGGGCGAGCGCTCGGCCAGCGCCTGCATCTCGACCGACACGTCGACCAGCGTGGCCGACAGCGACAGCTCGCCGCCGAGGAAGTGCACCTCGGTCAAGTAGTGGCGCAGCGCCAGTTCGGCCTGGCGGCGCAGCGCGTACTCGAGGGTTTCGGCCGTGACGTTGGGATTGCCGTCGCGGTCGCCGCCGATCCACTGGCCCATGCGCAGGAAGGGCGCGATGGCGCCCTGGCCGAGCGCCGCTTCGAGATCGGCATAGACGCGCGGGATCTCGCGCAGGAAGGTGGCCTCGTAGTAGCTCAGCGCGTTCTCGATCTCGTCGGCCACGGTGAGTTTGGAGAAGCGCAGCAGCCGCGTCTGCCAGAGCTGGGTGACGCGCGTGCGCATCTGGCTTTCGTTCTCGGCGTACTCGCGCGGGGTCAGCGTGTCCTTCTTTCCGGCGAAGGCATGTTGGCGCAGCCGGATCTCGTCGCGCGCCGTGAGCAGCTGCGCGATGGCGCGTTCGGCATCGAGGATGCTCTTGCGCTGCACCTCGGTCGGGTGGGCGGTGAGCACCGGCGACACGTAGCTGTGCGCGAGCGACTCGACCACGGCCTTGGGCGCAATGCCGGCCTTGCGGATACGTGCCAGCGCGACCTCGAGGCTGCCCTCGGCGGTCTCGCCGGCGCGCTCGGCCTCGGTGCGGCGCCGGATCTGGTGCCGGTCCTCGGCCAGGTTCGCCAGGTGGCTGAAGTAGGTGAAGGCGCGGATCACGCGCACCGTCTCGGCCGCGCTCAGGCCCTTGAGCAGGTTCTTGAGTGCGCGGTCGGCCGCATGGTCGGCATCGCGGCGAAAGGACACCGAGAGCGTGCGGATCTTCTCGACCAGCGCATAGCTGTCTTCGCCTTCCTGCTCCCGGATCACGTCGCCGAGGATGCGGCCGAGCAGGCGGATGTCGTCGATCAGCGGTTGTTCGTCGCTGTTGCGGCGCCGGGGCGTAGAAGCTGTGGTGGGGGCTGTTTTCACTCGAAATTTCTCCTCGTCGGACCCGGTCGGCGCACGCGTTGTTGCGATGCAACATGCTAGCATTCCACCGATCCCCCACAGCAACGGAAACGGCCTTGAGCAACATCGTGATCGCCACGCGCGAAAGCCGGCTGGCCCTTTGGCAAGCCGAGCACGTGCAGTCCCTGCTCCAGGCCCGAGGCCACACGGTCAGCCTGCTCGGCATGACCACCCGCGGCGACCAGATCCTCGACCGCTCGCTAGCCAAGATCGGCGGCAAGGGCCTGTTCGTGAAGGAGCTCGAACTCGCGCTCGAAGAAGGGCGCGCCGACATCGCGGTGCACTCCCTCAAGGACGTGCCGATGGATCTGCCCGAGGGCTTCGCGCTGGCCTGCGTGCTTCCGCGCGAAGATCCGCGCGATGCGCTGGTGTCGCCGCGTCATGCCTCGCTCGACGCGCTGCCCGAGGGCGCGGTGGTCGGCACTTCCAGCCTGCGCCGCGTGGTGCTGCTGCACGCGCTCAGGCCGGATCTGCGCATCGAGCCGCTGCGCGGCAATCTCGACACGCGCCTGCGCAAGCTCGACGAAGGTCAATACGACGCCATCGTGCTCGCCGCGGCCGGACTCAAGCGGCTCGGCCTCGAGGGCCGCATCCGCGCCGTCTTCGAGCCCGATGCGATGCTGCCCGCGGCCGGGCAGGGCGCACTCGGCATCGAGGTGCGCGCCGATCGTGCCGACTTGATCGCGTTGCTCGCGCCGTTGGCCGGGCAGAGCGACTGGCTCGCCACCACGGCCGAGCGTGCCGTCAGCCGCGCCATGGGCGGGAGCTGCTCGATGCCGCTCGCGGCCCACGCGCGCTGGCAGCCCGACGGCAGATTGCGCATCGAAGCGGCCTGGGGCGATGCCGAAGGGGTTGCGCCCTTGGTGAAGATCCACGCGCTGGCCGAAGCCGCAGACTTTGCGCAGGCCGATGCGCTGGGCCTCGGTGCCGCGAAGCTGCTGCGCGACGCCGGCGCGCGCTGACCGATGTCCGCCGTCCCGGTGATCGTCACGCGGCCCGCGCGCGAGGCGGCGCGCTGGGTGGCCGAATTGCGCGCTGCGGGATTGAAGGCCGTTGCGCTGCCGCTGATCGCGATCGAGCCGCTCGATGACGCGGCGGAACTTCAGGCGGCACGCCAACGCCTGCCCGACTACGACGCGCTGATGTTCGTGAGCGCCGCGGCTGCCGAGCATTTCTTTCGCGCCGGCGGCGCGCTTCCCTCCGTGATGCGCCAGCGCTTCTGGGCCACCGGGCCCGGCACCTGCGGCGCCCTGCAGGAGGCCGGCGTGCCTGCTTCGGCGATCGATGCGCCGCCCGCCGATGCCGAACAGTTCGATTCGGAGGCTCTGTGGGTGCGCGTGCAATCGCAGGTGCGCCCCGGTGGGCGCGTGCTAATCGTGCGCGGCGGCGATGCTTCGGGGCAACCCACTGGGCGCGACTGGCTGGCGCGCGAGATCGCCGCTGCGGGCGGAGTCTGCGACACGGTGGTGGCCTACCGGCGGCTGGTTCCGTTGCTCGGCGCCGCCGAGCGGCGAGCCGCGGCCGAAGGCGCCGATGGCCGTGCCATCTGGCTCTTCAGCAGCTCGGAGGCGATCGCGAACCTGTGCCGCGCGCTGCCGGCGACAAGTTGGGGATCGGCACGGGCGATCGCCACCCATGCGCGCATTGCCGAGGCCGCGCGCAATGCTGGTTTCGGCACCGTGCGCGTCTCTTCGCCCGGCCTGGCGGCGCTGGTCGCGTCGATAGAATCCTTCGCATGAGCGAAGCCTCCGTCATGAACGAAAGCCTGCAGGAACCCGCAGCGCGCGCGCCACTGCCGGCCACGCTGCAGACGACGCCCTCGGCGGCAGCGGTCGTGCTCTCCAGGGTCGTGCTGGGCCTGCTGGCCGCCATCGCGGTGGTGGCGCTGGCGATCGCTCTGGCGCTCTGGCAGAAGGTCAGCGGCATGCAGGAGCAGCTCGCGCGCCAGAGCGCGGACGCGATGGCGCAATCGATGGAAGCGCGCACCCTCGCGCGCCAGGCGCAGGAGGTGGTGCGCGACACCGCGGCGCGGCTGGCGCTGACGGAAACCCGCGTCGCCGAAGTCGCGCTGCAGCGTTCGCAGCTCGAGGAGCTGATGCAGAGCCTGTCGCGTTCGCGTGACGAGAACCTGGTCGTCGACATCGAGTCGGCCGTGCGCCTGGCGCTGCAGCAGGCGCAGGTGACGGGCAACGTGCAGCCGCTGCTGGCGGCGCTCAAGGCCGGCGACCTGCGCATCGCGCGCGCCGCGCAGCCGCGGCTCGCTCCTCTTCAGCGCGCGATGCAGCGCGATGCCGACCGGCTGCGCACCAGCGCCAGCGCGGACAGCGGCGAAGCGCTGCAAAAGCTCGACGAGCTGATGCGCAGCGTCGACGATCTGCCGCCGCTGAATGCGGTCGCCGTGCGCGGCGCCGGCCTCAATTCGTGGCAGGCCGAGCCGGTGCCGGCCGACGCGCCTTGGTGGCAGCGCTTCCTGCTGATGGTGCGCGGCGAGGCACGCTCGCTGCTGCGCGTGGGGCGCATCGAGCGGCCCGAGGCCGTGCTGCTCTCGCCCGACCAGACCTTCTTTTTGCGCGAGAACCTGAAGCTGCAGCTCCTCAATGCGCGCCTGGCCCTGCTGTCGCGGCAGGTCGATACCGCGCGCAACGAACTGGCGACGGTCTCGGCTTCGCTCAACCGCTACTTCGATCCGGCCTCGCGCCGCGTTCAGGCGGCCGCCACGCTGGTGCAGCAGCTGCAGGCGCAGGTCCGAACCAGCGAGCCGCCGCGCATCGACGAAACGCTCGCGGCGCTCGCGACCGCTGCCGCCGGGCGCTAGGACATGCGCGCAGCACTCTGGCTTCTCGCCCTGTTCGGCATCGCGTCCGCGGTGGCGCTGTTCGCCGGCAATAACCAGGGCACGGTCACCGTCTTCTGGCCGCCGTGGCGGGTCGACCTCTCCCTGAACCTCGTGCTGCTGCTGCTGCTGGCGGCCTTCGGCCTGCTGCATGTGGCGCTGCGTGGCCTGTCGGCGCTGTTCTCGCTGCCCAGGCAGGCGCGCCAGTGGCGCCTGCAGCAGAAGGAGCGCGCCCTGTATGCGGCCCTGCTCGACGCGCTGGCGCAATTGCTGGCCGGCCGCTTCTCGCGTTCCCGCAAGGCGGCGCAGGCCGCGCTGACGCAGGAAAGAACGCTGGCCGCGCTCGACGCGCGGCTGCCGCAGGCCCAGCAGGTGCGGGTGCTGTCGCACCTGCTCGCCGCGGAGAGTGCGCAGGCGCTGCAGGACCGTCCGGCGCGCGACGCGCATTTGCAGCAGGCGCTCAACGAGAGTGCCGATCGCGGCGTGCTCGCCAGCCCCGAAACGCGCGAAGGCGTGCAGTTGCGCGCCGCCCGCTGGGCGCTCGACGACCGCGATGCGCCGGCGGCGCTGGCGCGGCTTGGGGAACTGCCGCAGGGTGCGCAACGCCGCACGCTGGCCCTGAGGCTGCGGCTGAAGGCGGCGCGCCAGGACCGCCGAACCCTCGAGGCGCTCGAAACCGCGCGGCTGCTGGCCAAGCATCGCGCCTTCTCGGATTCGGCCGCGCAGAGCATCGTGCGCGGGCTGGCGACGGAATTGCTCTCGGGCGCACACGACCCGGCCCAACTGCTGCGGGCCTGGAGCGAATTCGAGGGGTGGGAGCGTGAGATGCCCGAGGTGGCGATCCACGCCGCGCAGCGCATGGTGGCGCTGCGCGGCGATCTCACCCTGGCGCGCGCTTGGCTGCTGCCGGTCTGGGAGCGCATGGTGGCGCAGCCCCAGAGCCTCGGCGAGTCCCTGCGCGTGAAGCTGGTGCGCGCCCTAGAGGCGGGACTCGACTCGGTCGATGCCGAATGGCTGGCGCGCATCGAGTCGGCACAGCGGAACAATCCGCGCGATGCCAATCTGCAGTACCTCGCCGGCATGGCTTGCATGAAGCGTCAGCTCTGGGGCAAGGCGCAACAATTGCTCACGCAGGCGGGCTTGGCGTTACAGGACCCGAACCTGCATCGGCGAGCCTGGCAAGCTCTGGCCCAGTTGGCCGAGGCACGGGACGACGCCGATCAGGCCTCCGCCGCCTGGAAACGCGCGGCGCAGACAGAGAGCCCCTGAAATCGGGCCTATTCCGGGGTTCGGCTAGCTATCTTTTTGATAGCTAACTATCAAGTATCCACGGCCAATACGGAAACTTTTGCCTTTTCGGCGTTTCCGCCTACACGTGCTTTTTTTCTCTGCCTAATGATCTACGCCGAGAAAGAATTTGACCTCAGCGCTGACTGATGTACAGTCGTAACTGATTGCAAAAGTATTCATTCTGGTCACGAACGCGGAGTTGGGCTTGAAACGTTTTCTATTACACACCGCTTTGTTTGCCTCGGCCGGCCTGCTGCTGCAGGCGTGCGCCCCCCTGGCGCCGGGGTTCCGTTCCGCCAGCAACGATGCCGCCCAGGCCGTCTCGCCGTCGGGCTTTTCGACCTCCGAGATCGATCCGCCGCCACCCGGTGCGATCACCTCGATCACGCCCCAGTTGATCCGGGCGCAGCGCGCTGCGGTAGGGAATTCGGTTCCGCCCGAGGTCAAGGCGCTGGTCGGCACCCCCGAGGTCTACAAGATCGGGCCGGGCGACGTGGTCGGCATCGTGGTCTACGACCATCCGGAGATCGTGTTCAGCGCGATTCCCGCCACCACGGTGGCGGATCCGGCCAGCGTGTCGCCGGCGCCCGGCTTCATCGTGTCGAACACCGGGCAGCTGAGCTTCCCCTACGTCGGTGCGCTCAAGGTCGACGGCATGACCGTCCAGGAGCTGGAGAACACGCTCGTGCAGCGGCTGTCGCGGGTCTTCAAGAACCCCCAGCTCAGCGTTCGCGTCCAGGCCTTCCGCAGCAAGCGCGCCTACATCGAAGGTGAGGTCAGGCAGCCCGGCCTGATGGTGTTCACCGACATCCCGATGACGCTCGCCGAGGCGCTCAACCGTGCCGGCGGCCTCGCCCCGGCGGGCGACCGTTCCGCCATCAATCTCACGCGCGACGGCAGGACCATTCCCCTCGACCTGATGGCGTTGGCAGAGGCAGGCATCGACCCGAGCCGCATCCCGCTGAAGTCGGGCGACATGGTGATGGTGCGCAGCCGCGACGAGCGCAAGGTCACGGTGATGGGCGAGGTGGGTATCCAGACCGGCGTGATGATGCGAAACGGCAGGCTCAGTCTGAACGATGCGCTGACCGAGGTCGGCGGCGTCAACCTGGGGACTGCGAATCCGCGCCAGATCTACGTGATCCGCAACGAAACCGAGGGCCAGGCGATCTTCCATCTGGATGCACGCACGCCGACGGCGATTGCGCTCGCAGACGGCTTTGCGCTGCGGCCCAAGGACGTCGTGTATGTCGACCCGGTCCCGCTCGTGCAGTGGAACCGCGTCCTGAGCCTGATTCTTCCGACGGCCACGACCGCGACTTCCTATCGCGATCTGGGCTCGCGCGGCGGCACGACTGGACGATAGGCAGACCGTGGCCATCCGGAACGTCCTCGTCGTGTGCATCGGAAACATCTGCCGCAGCCCGATGGCCGAAGGCCTGGTGGCCGCGGAATTGCCCGGCATCCAGATCAGCTCGGCAGGCCTGCAGGCGCTGGCGGGCCAGCGTGCGGATCCGATCGCCTGCGAGCTGATGGACTCGCGCGGCATCAGTCTCGAAAAGCATCGGGCGCGGCAGCTCAATCTCGACATGTGCCAGCGCGCCGATCTGATCCTCGTGATGGATCGCGAGCAGCGCCGCACCGTCCAGGAACGCTACCTCTTCGCCGCCGGCAAGGTGTTTCGTCTCTGCGAGTTCAGCGACCAGGACGTACCCGATCCTTATCGCGCGAGTCGAAGTGTTTTCGAGCGGTCGCTTGCGCTCATCGAAGGCGGTGCGCAGCAGTGGGTCAAACGCATTTCAAGAGTATCCAGTTGATGAATTCCACTCTCACTCCCAAAACAAGCCCCACCTCGCAGATCATGAGCGGCGCGGGCAGCGCGGACGAGGACGACCTGGACATCGGGCGTTACATCGACGTGCTGCTCTCGAACAAGTGGCTGATCGCGGCGATCACCCTCGTGGTGTTCCTGATCGGCGCCACTTACGCGTTCCTGGAGCGGCCGATCTACGAATCCAACCTGGTGGTCCAGGTCGAGGACACGGACGGCGGCGGCAAGGGCATTCTCAGCGAGGCCGGCGGCCTGATCGACGTGAAGACGCCGGCCAATGCCGAGATCGAGATCATCCGCTCGCGCATGATCGCCGGCCAGGCGGTGGAAGCGACCAAGCTCTACATTGCGGCGAACCCGCGCTACGTGCCCTACATCGGCGGCTGGCTGGCGCGGCGAGCCAACGGCCTTTCCGACCCCGGATTCCTGGGCCTCGACGGCTACGTGTCGGGAACGGAACGCATCCTGGTGTCGAAGTTCGACGTGCCGGCCCACATGGAAGGCGGGCTGTTCACGGTGACGGCAAAAGCCGGCAACCAGTACACGCTCGACTATCCGGGAATGCAGCAGCTCACCGGCACCGTCGGGACGCCGCTGAAGGCCGACACCGGCAACGGGGGGCCGATCGAGTTGACGGTGACCGAACTCGCCGGCAAGCCGGGTGCGCTGTTCAATCTCTACCGCTACGCGAAACTGCCGACCACCGTCGCGTTGCAGTCCAGCCTGGTCCTGACCGAGCGGGGCAAGACCTCCGGCATCATCAACGTATCGCTGCAGGACACGGACCCCTTCAAACTGACGCGCGTGCTCAATGCGGTGGGCGACCAGTACGTCAAGCAGAACATCGAGCGCAAGGCCGCTGAGGCGCAGAAGACGCTGGCCTTCCTCGATGTCCAACTGCCGCAGTTCAAGAAGCAGCTGGAAGCGTCCGAAGAGGTCTACAACCGCTATCGCAACCAGAAGGGCACGGTAGCCTTCAGCGAGGAAGCGGCGCTGGTCTTGAATCAGGCGGTCGATCGCCAGACCAAGTTGCTGGATGCCCAGCAGCGCCGGCGCGAACTCGAGTCCCGCTTCACGTCCGCGCATCCGGCGGTGCAGACGCTCGACAGCCAGATCGCGGCGCTGAGGACCGACATGGGCGAGATCCAGAGTCGCATCAAGGGTCTCCCGGCCATTCAGCAGGAAGCGGTGCGCATGGAGCGCGACGTCAAGGTCAACACCGAGCTGTATCAGCAGCTGCTCAACAACGCGCTGCAGCTGCGCCTGGTGAAGGAAGGCAAGATCGGCAACGTTCGCGTGCTCGACGAGGCGGTAGTGCCGCAGGTTCCGGTGAAGCCGAACCGCAAGGTCATCGTCGCGGCGGCGCTGGCTCTTGGACTGTTCCTCGGCATCGTCGCCGCGTTCGTGCGCAGCTCGTTCATCGAGCAGCGCCTGCGCGATCCGCACGAGGTGGAGGCCGACACCGGCCTGCCGGTCTTCTCGACCATTCCCCTCAGCAACACGCAAAGCGCGATCGCGAAGCGGCGCTTGAGCGGTGCCACCGGCGTCCGCTTGCTGGCGATCGAGAGTCCGGACGATCCGGCGGTGGAAAGCCTTCGCAGTCTGCGCACGGCCATGCAGTTCGCGATGCTGGAATCGCCGAACAACCGCGTGCTCATCAGCGGCCCCACCCCGGGCGTCGGCAAGAGCTTCGTGACGGCGAACTTCGCCGCCCTCATGGCCGCCGCCGGCAAGCGCACGCTGCTGATCGACGCCGACTTGCGGCGCGGGCACACGCACCAGTACTTCGGATTGCAGCGCCACGGCGGGCTCTCGGAGTTGATTGCGGGCAGCCTGACCGTGCAGCAGACCGTGCACCGCCAGGTGGTCCCCAACCTGGACTTCCTGGCCACGGGCCAACTGCCTCCGAACCCGTCGGAACTGCTGGTGTCGGACTCGTTCAAGACGGCGCTCGAGCGCCTGTCCGAACAGTACGACCTGGTCGTCATCGATACGCCGCCGGTGCTGGTTGCCGCCGACACGTCCACGGTCGCGGCGCACGCGGGCACGGTGTTGCTGGTGGCGCGCGCCGATCAATCGACCATGGGCGAGCTCAAGGAAAGCACGCGCCGTCTGGCGATGGGCGGCAAGGCTGCCACCGGCGTGCTGCTCAATGCAATGGATGTGGGCCGCCGGGCCTACGCGCCGTACAAGTACGGCCGCTACCGCTACACCAACTACAACTACGAGAGCATCCTGCCCGAAGAGCAGTGACGGAAGGCACCGGGCGGCTGCCCGGCGCGGCAGGGGACGTCAGGTGGCCGGGCGATGCGCCATGCGCGCCACGCAGGCCTGCAGATCGCGTTCGAACTGCGCCAGCACGGCATCGCGATCGAATCGCGTTTCGGCGTAGGTGCGGGCATGCCGCCCCAGTTCGCTTCGAAGCTCGGGCTGCGAGGCCAGCGAGACTACTGCTGCAGCAAAAGCCTTCGCGTCATCGGGCGGCACGGCGATGCCGCATTCGGACGCGACCTTGCCGAGCTCGGTCTCGGCACGAGCGCCGGCCACCACCGGCCTGCCGCTGCTCAGCATGCCGGTGAGCTTGGAGGGCATCACCAGGTCCGCCGCATCGGCGCGCTGGGGCAGCAAATGGATGTCCGCCAGCCCCAGCAGGTCGCCGAGGCGATCGACCGGCTGCAGATCGAGGAAGCGGACATTGGCGAGCTGCTCGCAGCGCTTCATCAGTTCGGCACGGCCGGCACCGTTGCCGCAGAACACGAACTGGAGGCCGGGCTGATCCTTCAGCATAAGGGCCATCTCGGCGAGTAGTTCCAGCCCCTGCTTGGCGCCCATGTTCCCCGAGTAGAGGGCGACCACCGCATCGGACGGAATGCCCAGCTCGGCGCGGTAGGGGCTGTCAGCCTGCAGCGGCTGGATGGCCGATACGTCGGCCCAGTTGGGCAGGGAAACCAGTCGCGCGTCCTCGATGCCCTTGCTGCTCGCGCGCTCGATCATGCGCTGTGAAATGGTGGAGATGCGGTCGAAGCGGCGCATCAGGCCGCGCTCGACCGCGGCGACGAATGCGCGCAGCCGTGCGCCCTTGAGCAGCCCGAGCTCGAAGGCGGCGTCGACTTCGTAGTCCTGGATGTGCAGCCAGGTCTTGGCCGAGCGCAGGCGCGCGAAGACCAGCGCCGCCGGGGTGCAAAAGAGCGGCGGCTCCGTCACCCACACCACGTCGGGCTTCCAGCGCCATTGCGCGAACAGGGTCGGCACGCTGGCCAGCGCGAAGCTCGCCAGGTGCAGAAGACGCTTCGCGCCGCTGACCTTGCGCGGCACCCACAGAGGCGTGCGCAGCACGGTGGCGCCGCCCCAGGTCTCCCGCGTGTAGCGCGAGGCGCTGTAGCCCGGCCAGACCGCCCAGTCGGGGTAGTAGGGCGGCGCGGTCACCACGCGCACCTCGTGACCCCGGGCGGCCAGCCATGCGACCATTTCTCCGGTGTACTTGCCGATGCCGGTCAGTTCCGGGGCGAAATTGATTCCGTAGACGAGCAGCTTCATGGATCAGGCGGGTTGCGGCGAGTGTTCGCGAATCGTGCGGACCAGCATTTCCGCCACCTGTTCCATCTGGAACCGGCTGTCGAAGCAGCGCAGCGCGGCGAGGCGCATCGCCGCGAGTTCGGCGGGGGTCGAGTCCAGCCAGCGCCGCAGCAGCGCGATCGTGCCTTCGAGCGTGTCGGACTCGACGAAGCCCGCCTGGTCTGCCGCGATCTCGCGCCAGATGTTGACCTTGTCGCTGATCAGCACCGGCCGGCTGCACGCCAGCGCCTCCGCTACCGCGATGCCGAAGTTCTCCTGATGCGAGGGCAGGCAGAACACCTCGCATGCATGGAACGCGCCCCATTTCAGGTCGCCCGACAGCATGCCGGTCCAGCTGATGCGCGAGGCGATGCCGAGGCTGGCCGCGCGGCTTTGCAATTGCCGGGTCAGGCCTTCGTCGCCGGGACCGGCCATGACGAGCTGGACGTCCGGTACGGAGGCCGCCGTGCGCGCAAAGGCTTCGATCAGCAGGTCGCAGCCTTTCTTCTCGTGGATGCGGCCCAGGAACAGCAGCAAGCGCTTCTGCCGCAGCTCGGGAAAAGACGAAAGAAAGGCTTCGGACAAGGCCTTGGCATCCTGCGGCGGCACCGTGGTGCCGTAGGAGCCGACCACCTCCCGGCAGCGATAGAGCCAGAACGATTGCCGAGCGAGCAGGCGCTCTTCTTCGCAGGTGAAGAGCACGGCCGACGCATCGCGCAGCACGCGGTATTCGCCCCAGGGCCAGTAGAGCCACTTCTTCAGGTGCTTGAGCGGGTAGCGATGCTTGAACCACGGATCGAGCATGCCGTGGCTGTAGACGAAATAGGGCGTGGACGAGCCGTGCAGGGCGCGCCAGGCGGCGAAGCCGACGTATTGCCAGAGCCCGTTGACGATGACGGCGTCATAGTCGCCGGCGTGCGCCTTGAGCCACGGCAGCAGGCGTTCGTTGTAGCCGTAGCTCGAGATCGAGGGGCCGGTCGCGATCACCCTGCCCGGATAGTCGGCGATGAAGCCGGCATCGGGGCTGTCCAGGCTCACGAGGTCGCCTTCGTGCCCCATGCCCGCCAGCGCATCATGAATCCGCCGGACTCCCTCGATGGGGCCTCCGCCCCGGGGATCGACGGATGGAATGAGGTGAAGCAGTCTCACGATCGCGAGGCGCGGCTTGGGAAGATTTCGAGCCTCGGATAGCGGAAAACCAGGAGGGCGTAGGCCAGCATGATGCCGAGCAGCGCATTGGCTGTGAGTTGGCCGAGCGCGGGCCAGCTGACTATGGCCAGCGTGGTGGTCAGCCACACCAGCACGGCATAGGGGGAATTCGTCCGGATCGAGACTCTGAGACTCCACAGCAGCCCGATGCCCAGCACCACGTACTTGACCGCGATGTAGGCGACTCCCAGCAGGCCGCCCTCCATCAGGATGCGGCCGCCCTCGGCTTCCGCGAGCGCGAAGACATCCGCCGCTCCGGTGCGAACGTAGGTCGCGAGGTTGGATCCATAACCCACGCCGTAGCCCAGCCAGCTCATGAGGTCGTAGACCCAAGGTTCGCCGAACAGAACGGTGAAAACCCGTTCGACGAAATTCTCGGCCTCCGACGCCTGTTCGAAGCGTGTCTGCGTGATGCCGATGGCATCGCGGAAAACATAGGCGAAGAGCGCAGTCAACGCCAGCACGACGACGACCGCCACCGCCGCGCCCACCTTGTTGCGCGCTTTCGAGAACAGCAGCCTGCCGACCAGGTAGGCCATGAGCATCATCCCCGAGGTGATCGCCGCCGTTCTGGAGCCGCTCACCAGCGCGCCCGTGACGAAGGCCACGAACACGGCGATCGCGAACAGGAACTGCCTGGTGTTGCGCTTCCTGGCGCCCAGGATGCCGAACACCAGCGGTGCCACCATCGTCAGGTAGGTGGCATAGCCGGAGGTGAAGCTGAAGGTGCCCGTAGTGCGGACCACGCCCACCACCGCGACGAAGACGCTTTCCTCGTCGCCGTCCAACTGGGTGTTGATCCGGGCGCCGGGAGGCGAGTAATGCTGCAGCACGGCCAGTGGTGCCAGCAGCACCATCACGACCGCGGCTGCAAGAATTGCGGTCCGGTAATCCTTTTCGTTCATGGCGGCGGCCGCCGCGACGGCGAACCACGTGTACAGGAGCCAGAAACGCAGGCCGATCACAAACACGACCGGTGAGCTTTCGCCGCCCACCAGTTGCAGCAGTCCCCAGCCGAGCACCAGGCAGGACCATGCGAGCATGGCGGCCGTGATCTTCTTGTGGCGTCTCAGGTGGCCATGCCGCCAAGCGTAGACGACCAGCGCGAAGGCCAGCAGATCGCGCAGAAGAATCAACGGGAGCGTGGACGCGGACGCCACCCACTTGCGCACCGCTCCCTCGAAAACGACGATTAGGAAGACGGCAAGAAAAAGCTGCCCGGCGCGGCTGAGCGACGCCGCCCGGCTCGTCGCGCGGGGGACGCTTGCGGCGATCGCGCTCATGGGCGCACCCCGCCGGATTGCATGCCGTTGTTGTCGCTCACCTTTGCACCTCGGTGGTCAATGTCCGGAGCGCATCGACGTGCGCATCGATGCGATGCGGTACGTACCACTTGTGCGCTTCGCGTCCGATGACGCGCGGATCGACGGCCGATCGGTCGACCGCGTCGAAACCGCGAGCATAGTGCACGTTGGGCGTCAGGCCATCGTGCACCCCATACTCTTCAGACAGTAGGACAGGGCAGACAGCGTGCGAGCTGTAGGCCGCGAAGATGCCGCTCTTGGATACATAGTCCGGCGGGTAGGCCAAGGCGCCGTAGTCCGCGCTGGACAATGCCAGGCTCACTTCTTTGGCCGGCAGCTTGCCGTGCGCGATCACGCCTTCCTGAGCCAGCCGCTGCGAGAGCGCGCCTTCCGGCATCGGCGGGCCGATGTCGTGGATTTCGAGGCCGTTGCGCTTCGCGCAGCGGAAGAGTTCGCCGCCCGACCACTCGTAGGCCTGGGCCCGGATGCCGGAACTGCCGAAAACCACCAGCCTGCGCTGCCGTTCGGTCTCGATCGAAGCGGGCTCGCCCACATTCGAGAACACCGGCAGCACGCGGTGCGGCGCGGCCGGCGAATGCTCCAGCAGCCAGCGTGCGGATTCCTCCCGGTTCGTCAGCCAGAAATCGGATCGGCGCAGCAGGTCGCGCGCGATCCGCTGCTGGCAGCCGCTGAGCCAGAACGCGGAGCCCCACGGCGGGCCGGTCGCGAAGAGCTCGTGGAAGACGATGCCGAAGGACTTGAACTGGCTGCGCAAGTCGTCGATCTTCTTGACCAGCCACAGTGGAACGCCGCGCTTCTGGAAACCGTAGCCGCTGAAATGCAGAAGCAGGAACTCTCCCGTCAGCGAGGCGGTGTCGGTGCTGCGCGTCAGCTCCATCAGCGGCGCGTGAAGCGGATTGCCGACCGCGGTCGCATAGTCCCGCACGCCGCCCGTTCCGGGCGGAATCAGGGAGACGGAAGAGACGGTCATGCTGGGCATCGAGGCACGGAAGGCAAGTCCTTAGGAAGGAACGAGTTCTTCGCTACAGAAATCTTCGTAGGCGCGCGCCACGCCGGCGCGCAGCGTCGTCCTGGGCGCCCAGCCGAGGTGGCGAATTCGCGAAATGTCGAGCAGCTTACGTGGCGCGCCATCGGGCTTGCTCGCATCGCAGCGGATGGCGCCGCGATAGCCCACCACCTCACTCACCAATTGTGCGAGTTCCGCGATCGACAGGTCTTCGCCGCTGCCGATATTGATGTGGCTGGTCGTGGGCTCTGTATGGGCTGCGTAGATTTCGCGCGGAAGATCCATCACATGGACGCAGGCACCTGCCATGTCGTCGACGTAGAGAAACTCCCGCTTCGGCGTGCCCGTGCCCCAAATCACCACCGATGGCGCATCGGCGAGCTTGGCTTCGTGAAAGCGTCGGATCATGGCGGGCAGGACGTGGCTGTTCTCGGGGTGGTAGTTGTCGCCCGGGCCATAGAGGTTGGTCGGCATCACGCTGCGGAAGTCGCAGCCGTACTGGCGGTTGTAGCTCTCGCAGAGCTTGATGCCGGCGATCTTGGCGACGGCGTAGGGCTCGTTGGTCGGCTCCAGCTTGCCGGTCAGAAGCGCATCCTCCGCCATGGGCTGCGTCGCGAGCCGCGGATAGATGCAGCTCGACCCGAGAAAAAGCAGCTTGCTCACGCCGGTGCGCCATGCCTCGTGGATCAGGTTGGCCTCGACCATCAGGTTCGAATAGATGAACTCCGCCGGATAGCTGTTGTTGGCGTGAATGCCGCCGACCTTGGCCGCCGCCACGTAGACCTCCTGCGGCCTTTCCTCGGCGAAGAAGGCGCGGACCTGGGCCTGGTCCGTCAGATCGAGTTCCGCACGACTTCGGGTGACGATGTTGGTATAGCCCTTTTCGACCAGGCAGCGCACGATCGCGCTGCCCACCATGCCGCGGTGTCCCGCCACGAAAATCCGCTTCTGAAACTCGTTCATTGAGATAGACCTTGGTAGGGGGTTGAAGATCGCGCCGGCGCTCTCCGGGCCTGAAGCCTCAGGCGAGTCGTCGCTGCGGATCGGCGGCGTCTGCGGGCAGATCGTCGAAACGCACGATGTCGTCGTCGCCGAGATAGCCGCCGGTCTGGACTTCGATCACCTCGAGGATGGTCTTGCCGGCGTTTTCCAGCATGTATCGGGCACCGACCGGAATGTAGATCGATTCATTTTCCTTGACCAGGAGCACCTTGTCGTCGCACACCACCCTGGCCGTCCCCTTGACCACCACCCAGTGTTCGGCGCGATGGTGGTGCATGCGCAGCGCAAGGTGCGCGCCGGGCTTGACCGTCAGGCGCTTGACGGCGAAACGCTCGCCGTCGTCGATGCTGTCATAGGCGCCCCAAGGCCGCGGGATGCGGCGATGCCGGGTGGCCTGGCTGTGGCCCTGCGTCGTGAGCAGGGCGACCACGTCCTTGACCTGCTCGGCGCAGTCGCTGTGCGCAACCAGCAGCGCGTCCGGCGTATCCACCACCAGCAAATCCTTGGTGCCCAAAGCCACGACAGGGCGGTTGGGCGCATAGATGAAGGTGTTGCGCGCACCCATGGCAAAACCCTGGCCGCTGATCCGGTTGCCTTCGCCGTCCACGTCGTGCAGCTCGGCAACCGCGTTCCAGCTGCCGACATCGCTCCAGCGACCCTGGAAGGGAATGACGGCGACGCGATCGCATTTTTCGAGCACCGCATAGTCGATGCTCTGGCTGCGACAGCGGCCGAACGCGGCGCTGTCCATGCGCAGGAAATCGCCGTCGGTTTCGATGGCTGAAGTGGCCTGCCTGCAGCTATCGAGAATGTCGGGCGCGTGCTGCTCGACGGCGGCGATCAGCACCTTGGCCTGGACCAGCAGGATGCCGGCGTTCCAGAGGTGGCCGCCTGCGAGCAGCAACTGCTCAGCGTGAGCCGCTACCGGCTTCTCGACGAATGCGGCCACGGCATGGCCCGCCTCTTCGCCCAATGCGCCGTCGAGTTTCTCGCCTTGGCGGATGTAGCCGTAGGCGGTGCTGGGAAAAGTCGGCTCCACGCCGAAGGTCACGAGATACCCGGCCAGTGCGGCGGGAATCCCTTTCTGAATCGTGGCGACAAAGCGGTCGGCGTCCGGGATATGGTGATCGGCTGGCGCGAACAGCAGCAGTTGTTCCGGGTCGGCCAGAAGGGCGATCGCCGACATCGCGGCCGCCGTGTTGCGTGCCACCGGCTCGAGCAGTTGCTTGCCGCAGACATCCGCTGCTTCGATGCTTTCCTGAACCAGAAAGCGGTGCTCTTCTGCCGCAACGCAAGTCACCTCGGTATTCAGCCGACGCAGGCGTTCCAGCGTGAGCACCAGGAGGTTCTTGTTGTCGATTAGCGGGACGAATTGCTTGGGCAGGGTCTTGCGCGACAGCGGCCACAGGCGAGTGCCGCTGCCGCCGCAGAGGACGATCGGCTGAATCGCGCTCACCTTGAACCCTCGCCGGTGATGACAGCACGCACGGTCTTCAACAGGATCTTGATATCGAGCCAGAGCGACCAGTTGCTGACGTACTCCATGTCGAGTTCGACGCGTCTTGCATAGGACAGGCGATTGCGGCCGCTGACCTGCCACAGGCCCGTGATACCCGGGCGCATGGCGCAATAGTGTTCCCAGCCCTTGCCGTAGAGGCTGCGTTGGCGCTCCATGCAGGGACGCGGACCGACCAGGCTCATGTCGCCCTTGAGCACGTTCCAGAACTGGGGCAGTTCGTCGAGGCTCAGCTTGCGGATGAACTGGCCGATGGGCGTGATGCGCGGATCCTTCTCGAGCTTCTGAAAGGTGTCCCACTCGGTGCGGGCCATGTCGTTGCGGCTCAGGAACTCGTCCAGCACCACTTCGGAGTTGTGCACCATCGAGCGGAACTTGTAGAAGCGAAATCTCTGGCCGCTTTCTCCAAGGCGGTTCTGCCAGAAGTGGACCGGACGGCCCATGCTGATGCGAACGCCGAGGGCGACGAGCAGATAGAGAGGCCCGAAGAGGATGAAGAAAGTCAGTGCGCCCACAATGTCGATCGTGCGCTTCGTCGCGCGTTCGAGTCGAGTGAGTTTGCGTGGGTGTACATACGCTGGAGGCGCGGACGATCCACCGCCATCAGGGGTGAAGCGTCGGACCACGTTGCCGTGTGCGGTCGAGTCGGAACGAAACATTTAAAAATCCCCCAGACGGGTGCTGCCCTCAACTTCGGAGCCAGAGCGCAGCAGTGTAACGCTTTACTACTATTCGCAAGAATTTGAACACAAGATTCCTTCGTTGTCTTGTGAACAAAAGACGTACACCCTTCGTCAAGCAGTGTAAGTTGCGTACTCGGTGAATATGCTCCCACATCGATTGGTGCAATGCAGCATAGTCGCCCAAAGTGTAGGCCTTTTGTATGACAACATGTTAACGCTTCTTGACGGTTGGGTGTTGTTTGCAAACGCCGTTCGTCGATTTCATGAGCTGGTTCTTGCCTCCGGGGTTGCTGCAGTGCAGCAAGCATATGGCGTGCCGGAGGAATTCAAAAGGTTTACAAAAAGCTACCGCAGCAGCGCACTGGGTTATTGGGGCCGAGCGGATGGCGCCGCGTGGCGCGCTCGATGAGCGGTACGGCAGGCGATAGCGAAGCGGGGCGGCGCTGGCGTTGGCGCAGGCCCCGTGAGATGGGTTCGACAGGAAGGAACTGCCGTGTCGAACGCGAGGGAGGCGCTACCGCCTCCCCCCGGCACCGGCGTTACTGGCGCATGCTTGCGTCGTGTGCTGCGCCTTCGAACGGGAGCACCATATTGCCAAGGTCGCGGCGGGTCTCCACCAGCACCAGCGGGCCATCGTCGACCACGATCGCGGGCGGGCGCTCGCGAGGTACATGACCGGGCTTGGGTTCCGCCGCGATCGCCGCACGAACTTGAGCCACGCGCTCGGCATCCGAATTGACCCAATGCAAGCCCGAGCCCTCCGCCACTTGGGCGAGCTCGTCCAGCGGCAGCTCGAAGGGTTGCACCTTCGGCAGCGCGCGCGAGCTTGGGGCCTTGGCTTCTTCGACCACGACGGGGGTCGACGGTGCGGCGGCGGGCCGTTCGGTGCGAAGCACTGGCGCTGGCGGCGCGGTTTCGATTTCGATGCCGTCGTAGGCGCCGCTGGGCGCGGGCGGGAGTGCAGACGCGGCCGGAGCCGCCTCGCCCTCTTCGCGTGGTCCGCGCTCGCGGCGATCGCGGCCGTAGCGATCGCGGGAGCGGCCTCGGCGCTCCTCGCCGTCACGCCGTGGTGCGGAATCCTCGCTCGCTGCATCACCGGCGCTGCCGATCTCGGTGGCCTCGGCAGCGAGCGGCTGGGCTTCTGCGGCGGAAGGTACATCGATGGCGCGCGGGGCGCCGTCATTGCGCCGCTCGCGGCGGCCTTCGTTGCGCTCGCCGCGAGGCGCGCGTTCCTCGCGGCCGCCGCGCGCACCGCGATCAGCCGAAGCGCCATCCTGTTGTTGCGAGCTGTCGGCATTCGCTGCGCGGGCGGCGTCGCCCGTGCGTTCACGCGCTGCGTCTGCGCCGCGCTCGCCGCGCTCCCGGCGTTCGCCGCGTCCGCGCGGTGCGCGTTCCGAGGGTGCACCTTCGTTGCCTGCCAACGCACTCGGTGCGATCGCCTGCGCGTCAAGCTGGACGTCGGTTGCTTCGGTCGGCATTTGGCGCAGGTCGCTGTCGCGACGCTCGCCGCGGCCACGGCGCTCGCCGTCGCGTGGCGCACGCGCTTCACGGGGCTCGCGGGGTTCGCGAACCTGGCTGTCATTGCGCGCCTCGCCGCGGACTTCGCGTCCTTCGCGACGCTCGCCTTCGCGGCGTTCGCCGGAACGGGCGCCGCGGCGCTCGCCGTCGCGGCCCCCGCGTCCTTCACCGCGGCCACCGCGGCGCTGCTCGCCGTCGCGTGCGGTGCGTGCTTCGCCGTCCCGGCTGCTGCGGCCTTCCCGGCGCGGCTTGGGCGCTTCCACCGGAATCGTGGCCGGGGCAGGTGCCGGTGCCGGCGCGGCGCCGAACAGGCTCTTGATCCAGCCGAAGAGTCCTGATTCGGCGGGCGCACGTGCAACGGGTGCGGCCGCAGCAGGTGCAGGCGCCGGCGCGACCACCGGCGGGCGTGCCGCTTCGGGCCGCTGCACCGCCACCGGTGCCGGCGCGTCGGGCAATACGCCCTTGATGACTGGCGTCTGCTTGTTGGTCGGCTCCTGCGAGCGCCGCGTGACCGAGGTCGGGTCCTCGATCTCGTCGGCCATCTTGTAGCTGGCCTCGATGTGGTCGAGCCGCGGGTCATCGTGCTTCAGCCGCTCCAGCTTGTAGTTGGGCGTTTCCAGCGTCTTGTTGGGGACCATCAGCACGGTCACGCGCTGCTTGAGTTCGATCTTGGCGATCTCGGGGCGTTTTTCGTTGAGCAGGAAGGATGCGACTTCGACCGGCACCTGCACATGCACGGCGGCCGTGTTGTCCTTCATGGACTCTTCCTGAATGATGCGCAGGATCTGCAGCGCGCTCGATTCGGTATCCCGGATGTGGCCCGAGCCGCCGCAACGGGGGCAGGGGATGGACGAGCCTTCGGAGAGCGCCGGCTTCAGGCGCTGGCGGCTCATTTCCATCAGGCCGAACTTGCTGATCGAACCGAACTGGACGCGCGCGCGGTCCTGGCGCAGCGCGTCGCGCAGGCGGCTTTCGACCTCGCGGCGGTTCTTCGACTCGTCCATGTCGATGAAGTCGATGACGATCAGCCCGCCCAGGTCGCGCAGGCGCATCTGGCGGGCCACTTCGTCGGCCGCTTCGAGGTTGGTGCGCGTGGCCGTCTCTTCGATGTCGCCGCCCTTGATGGCGCGCGCCGAGTTCACGTCGACCGAGACCAGCGCTTCGGTGTGATCGATGACGATCGCGCCGCCGCTGGGCAACTGCACCGTGCGCGCGTAGGCCGATTCAATTTGATGTTCGATCTGGAAGCGGCTGAACAATGCAGCGTCGTCGCGGTAGCGCTTCACGCGCGCAGCGTGCTCCGGCATCACGTGCGCCATGAACTGCTGCGCCTGGTCGTAGATGTCGTCGGTGTCGATCAGGATGTCGCCGATGTCGTGATTGAAGTAGTCGCGGATTGCGCGGATGACCAGCGAGGACTCCTGGTAGATCAGGAAGGCACCCTTGCCGCCCTTGGCAGCGCCGTCGATGGCGGCCCAGAGCTTGAGCAGGTAATTCAAGTCCCATTGCAGTTCGGGCGCGGAGCGGCCGATGCCGGCCGTGCGCGCGATGATGCTCATGCCCTTGGGGTACTCGAGCTGGTCCATCGCCTCCTTGAGCTCGGCGCGGTCGTCACCCTCGATGCGCCGGCTGACGCCGCCGCCGCGCGGGTTGTTCGGCATCAGCACGACGTAGCGACCGGCCAGCGAGATGAAGGTGGTCAGGGCCGCGCCCTTGTTGCCGCGCTCTTCCTTCTCGACCTGGACCACCAGTTCCTGGCCTTCGCGGATCGCATCCTGGATCCGGGCCTGGCTGGCCGAGACGCCTTCGGCGAAATACTGCTTGGAGATTTCCTTGAACGGCAGGAAGCCATGGCGGTCTTCGCCGTAGTCGACGAAGCAGGCCTCCAGCGACGGCTCGACGCGCGTCACGACCGCCTTGTAGATATTGCCCTTGCGCTGCTCGCGCCCTTCGATTTCGATTTCGTAGTCGAGGAGCTTTTGCCCGTCGACGATGGCCAGGCGGCGTTCTTCTGCCTGCGTGGCGTTGATCAGCATCCGCTTCATGATGCGTTTCCTTTGTCTGTTCTATCGTTCTAACCGGTCCATGACGGACCTAACGATGCACGGACGACGCGTCGCGAAACGAAGGAATTGCCGCTGTGCCCCGGCTGCTGCTGAGTTGCCGCGCGGACGCGAACAACCGTATCGAGCGTCAGCTCAATGACAGCCGGGGTGGGGGCGCGTGGATGGGGGCGAGCCCGATATGGTGTTGACGCGCTATATTTTCTATAGCAATTGGCGCAATGGTGGCGCGCTCTCCCGACGATTCAATGCCTGCAGCCGCTGGCATCAGCCAGCGCACGCAAAGTTGAATCAGCAGTATCAACACAAGGTACTCGCTTCGATCCGTCGGCAGCTTTTGGTCTGCCGGCTGGGTATTCCGTATCGGTGTTTCGTGGGCGTCGGCTTGACTTTGATGTAGCGCCCGCCGCCTTGCGCGTTGGCGCGTGGCTTGCGGGCTCAACGCCTAAGCGGCATCGACCTCACAGCGCCTCCGGCAGTGCTCTAAACTTCTGATTAATCAAGCACTTACAAGACCGCGCTGGTGAAAAACATTATAGGTGCGAAGCCAAGCCCCGTGGCAGCAGAAGTTCGCTTTCTGACCGTCGATGGGGAATCTGCGGGCCAGAGACTCGACAATTTCCTGTTCCGGCAGCTCAAGGGCGTACCCAAAACCCATGTCTACCGGATCATCCGGTCGGGCGAGGTGCGCATCAACAAGGGGCGCGCCCAGGCCGAGACCCGGCTGGCGCAAGGCGACGTATTGCGGGTGCCGCCGGTGCGGGTGTCGGCGCGATCGGAAGAGGGCGGCTCGCCGCCGGCGCCTGCGCGCGAATTCCCCTTGTTGTATGAGGACGATGCGCTGCTGGCGATCGACAAGCCGGCCGGCGTCGCGGTTCACGGCGGCAGCGGCGTGAGCTTCGGCGTGATCGAGCAATTGCGCACCGCGCGCCCCGCCGCGCGCTTTCTGGAGCTCGTGCATCGGCTGGATCGCGAGACCTCGGGCATCCTGCTGGTTGCCAAGAAGCGAAGCGCATTGACGGCGCTGCAAGACCAGTTTCGCGAGCGCGAGACCGGCAAGACCTACCTGGCGCTGGTCGAAGGCAACTGGCCGGCTAACAAGAAGGTGCTCGATGCGCCGCTCGCCAAGTATCTTCTGCCGGGTCAGGCAGGCTCGGCGGATCCGGGTGAGCGGCGCGTGCGCGTGGTGGCCAAGGACCATCCCGACGCGATGCGCGCCGTGACGCTGGTGAAAGTCCTGGCTCGCGTCGCCCTTCCGGCGGACGCTGCTTCCTTTTCGCTGCTCGCCGTTACGATCAAGACCGGTCGCACGCATCAGATTCGCGTTCACCTCGCCTCGGGCGGCCATGCGATCGCGGGCGACGACAAGTACGGGGACTTCGAGCGCAATCGCGCATTGCAGAAGCTCGGCCTCAAACGCATGTTCCTGCATGCCTGGCGCCTGCAGTTCACCCACCCCGCGAGCGGAGAGCGCATGGCGCTGCAGGCCGACCTCCCGCCGGATCTGCATGCGCTGATGCCGCAGGCTGCGCTCGATGCGCTCGCGGCCCACCCCTCGACAGCCTTTCACTCATGACCGACATTCGTCCCCGTCGTTTCGACCTGATCGCTTTCGATTGGGACGGCACGCTCTATGACTCGACGCGACTCATCGTGCGCTGCATCCAGGCCGCGGTGGTCGACGTCGGCGGCGCCAAGCCGAACGAGAACGACGCCGCATGGGTGATCGGCCTGGGCCTTGCTGAAGCGCTCGCTCGCGCGGCGCCCGACGTGCCGAAGGAGAAGTACGCCGAGCTCGGCGCGCGTTACCGCTATCACTACCTGCAGCATCAGGATGACCTGGTGCTCTTCGACGACGTCCTGCCGATGCTCGATGCGCTCCACGCGCGCGGCCACAAGCTGGCCGTGGCCACGGGCAAATCGCGCCGGGGGCTCAACGAGGCGCTCGCGACGGTTGCGCTGCGTGACCGCTTCGATGCCTCTCGAACGGCCGATGAAACCTTCGGCAAGCCGCATCCCCGCATGCTGCTCGAATTGATGGAAGAGCTGGACGTGCCGGCCGAGCGCACCTTGATGATCGGCGACACCACGCACGACCTCCAGCTCGCACTCAACGCCGGCTGCGCGAGCGTGGGTGTGAGCTACGGCGCGCACGAGCCGGACAGCTTCGACGAGCTGAAGCCGCTGCACGTGGCGCACTCGGTGCCCGGTCTGACGCAATGGCTTCTCGAGAACGCATGAAAATCCGCGCATGAGCGAATGCATTCCCCTGTGCAACACGGCCGACCTGGTCGAGGGCGGGCGTGCCGTCCCCTTCGACGTGGTGCATGGCGGCCAGACGTGCAGGGCCTTTGCCGTTCGCTACGAAGGGCAGCCGCATGCCTACCTCAACCGCTGCAGCCACGTCGCGATGGAACTGGACTTCCAGCCTGATCGCTTCTTCGATGACAGCGGCCAATGGCTGTTGTGCGCGACGCATGGCGCCGTCTACAAGCCGGACACCGGCGAGTGCGCCGGCGGTCCCTGTCGAGGCGGCCTGGTGAAGATCGCCTTGAGCGAACGTGACGGAGTGGTGCACTGGCATACTGCCTGGAACCTCCAACCTCTGGTTTTCTGAAATGACCGATTCCAACCGCACGGAACCCGAGGGTTTCGAGCCTTTCGAGCGCGCTACGCCCTCCCGAAACACCTCGAAGAACGATCCGACGCAGCAGCCGAACTGGGAGCGCGCAACACTCGAAAAGCTGGCCTTCGCCTCGCTGCGCGAGCAAAGAGCCACGCGACGTTGGAAGACGTTCGTTCGCCTGAGCTGGCTCGCCTTCTTCATTTTCCTGGTGTGGCTGGCCGTGTCCCGCGGCACGCCGACGACCGCCAAGACCACGGCCCACACGGCGGTGGTCGAAATCAAAGGCGAAATCGCCAATGGCGGCGATGCGAGTGCGGAGTTCGTGATCGCGGCGATGAAGTCCGCTTTCGAGGACGACGGCGCCAAAGGCGTGGTTCTGCTGATCAATTCGCCGGGCGGAAGCCCCGTGCAGGCCGGCATCATCAACGACGAGATCAAGCGCCTGCGGGCCAAGCACAACAAGCCGGTCTACGCGGTGGTCGAGGAGACCTGCGCGTCGGCGGCGTATTACATCGCGGCTGCGACCGACAAGGTCTTCGTCGACAAGGCGAGCATCGTCGGAAGCATCGGCGTGCTGATGGACGGTTTCGGATTCACTGGCCTCATGGACAAGGTGGGCGTAGAGCGCAGGCTCTTGACGGCCGGCGAGAACAAGGGCTTCCTGGATCCGTTCAGCCCGATGAGCGATGCGCAGCGGGTGCACGCGCAAAAGATGCTCGACCAGATCCACGCGCAGTTCATCGATGTGGTCAAGAAGGGCCGCGGCGACCGGTTGAAGGGCGATACGCCCGGCCTGTTCAGCGGCTTGTTCTGGAGCGGCCAGCAGGCCGTGGAACTGGGCCTGGCCGATCAGCTCGGCAACGTCGATTTCGTTGCGCGCGAAGTAATCAAGGCCGAGGAAGTGATCGACTACACGCGCCGGGAGAACGTGGCCGAGAAGCTCGCCAAGAAATTCGGCGCTGCCCTCGGCGATGCCTCGGTGCGGGCGCTGCGAACCGCGCCGGCGCTGCGTTGAATCAGGCCGGATTCGCGTAGCGCGCCGATGCCGCGAGCGCTGCGGCAAAGGCCACCACGATATACAGCGCAGCAGTCAACGAGCTGAGCTGAGCCAGAAAGCCGATCGCGGGCGGTCCTGCCATGAAGCCCAGGTAGGCTGCCGCCGATACCGCCGCGATGCCGCGTGCCGGCTCAACACCGGGGACGCGCGCCGACGCCGCGAAGAGAATCGGCACCACGTTGGCGAAGCCGACGCCCACGCCTGCAAATCCGATCAGGGCCAGCCAGGGTGCATCGGCCAGCAGCACCAGCGTCATGGAGGCTGCAGCCAGCCAGGCGCTGCCGCGCAGCAGCAGGGCCGGCGAGAAACGCGCCCGCATCGCGTCGCCGGCGAAGCGCGTAGCGGCCATCGCTGCCGAAAAGCTGGCGTAGGCCAGCGCGGCCTGCTGCTGAGGGCTGCCCAGCTCCTGCTTCAAATAGAGCACGCTCCAGTCGTAGATCGCTCCTTCGGCAATCAGCCCCAGCGCGGCGAGCACGCCGAGGACCGCCAGCGCGCCGTGCGGCAGGCGAAAGCCGTCGCCCGTGCTGGTGAATGCGGTCGCTTCTTTCGGCAACATCCATCTGGAAGAGAGGGCGATCGACAGCGCCATCGCTGCCGCGACCAGCGCCAAGTGCGATTGCGGCGCCATGCCAGCGGCGAGCGCTGCGCCGCCGGTCACGGCGCCTGCCATGCCGCCCAGGCTGAACATGCCATGCATGCCGCTCATCAGCGGATGGCCGTTGCGCAGCTCGAGCTGCGCGGCCTCGGTATTGATCGCCACATCGAAGACGCCGGTGAGAACACCGAATACGGCGAGCAATCCCAGCAGCGCGCCATAGCTCGGCATCGCCAGCAAGCCGGCCAGCAACAGCGCATAGATCGCGCCGCACAGGCCGGCTGTGCCGCGCGCGCCATGGCGGCCGATCCAGCGGCTTGCCTGCGTGAGGCCGAGCAAGGCGCCGACACCGGCGGCGAGCATCGCCAAGCCGAGCGCCGCCTCATCGACGCCATAGTGGATCTTCACGGTCGGGATATGAACGCCCCAGGTCGCGAAGATGAAGCCCGAGCCGAAGAATTGCGCGCGCGAAGCCCAGCGCATGCGGGCGGAAACGCTCGTCACGGTGCCGGACAAGATCAGCGCCCGATCGCGAACACGGCAGGCGACCGCTCGTCGGCCGGCAGCGGCTTGGCGCGCCAGCTCTTCACCGTCTCGCTGCGCACGTTCGCGGCCGCGAGCGTGAGTCCGCGCGCCACCGCGAGTCGCGTGTTGTGCTGCAAGGTCTGCACGAGCGCCTGCAGCAGGACGGCATTGCGGTAGGGCGTTTCGATGAAAAGCTGCGTCTGGCCGGTGCGCAGTGCGAGCGTCTCGAGCTCGCGGATGCGTTGCGCGCGTGCGTCGGCGTCCTGCGGCAGGTAGCCGACGAAAGCGAAGTTCTGGCCGTTGAGTCCGCTGGCCGCAAGTGCGAGCAGCAGCGACACCGGGCCGGTGAGCGGCACCACCGTGATACCCAGTTCGTGCGCGGCTCGTGCGACGGAGGATCCCGGGTCGGCGACGGCTGGCATGCCGGCCTCGCTGAGCAGGCCGATGTCCTTGCCTTCGAGCGCGGCGGCAAGGAGTGGTCGGGCATCGAACTGGCCAGCGTGGTCTCCCTTCTTGTGGACCTCGCGCGGCAGTTCCTGAATCTGCTGGGCCTGCAGCGGCGCAGAAAGCGGCGCCACCGCGTCGACGCGCTTGAGATACGCGCGGGCCGATTTCGCGTTCTCGCAGATCCAGTGCGTGATCCCAGCCGCGATCCGCAGTGTGCCGAGCGGAAGCACGTCCTGCAGCGGCACCTCAGCCTCACAGCCGAAATCCAGCGGTGCGGGCACCAGGTAGAGCTTGCCCTTGCTCACAGCAGGTCCACCCCTGCGGCCCGCAGCATGTTGGCGGTTCGGATCAGTGGCAGCCCTACCAGCGCCGTCGGATCGTCGCTGTCGATCGCTTCGAGCAAGGCAATGCCGAGGCCTTCACTCTTGGCGCTTCCCGCGCAGTCGTAGGGCTGTTCCGCGCGCAGGTAGCTATCGATCGCCGCATCGCTGAGCTCGCGAAACACGACGCGCACCGGCGCCAGGTCGCGCTGCACGAAGCTCGTCGCCTGGCACACCACGGCGACAGCTGTCTGGAATATCAGCGTCTGGCCGCGCATGCGCCGGAGTTGGGCGGTGGCGCGCGCGTGATCTCCCGGCTTGCCCAGGGATTCGCCGGCCAGGTCGGCCACCTGGTCGGAACCGATGACCACCGCTTCCGGGAACCGGCGGGCGACCGACATCGCCTTTTCGAGTGCGAGCCGCTCGGCCAATGCGCGAGGCCCCTCGCCGGCCTGCGGTGTTTCGTCGACCTCGGGCGCCTGAACATCGAAAGCCAGGTGCAGGCGCGCAAGAAGTTCGCGGCGATAGCGCGAGGTCGAGGCAAGAATCACGGTACGTTGCATGGGCCACGATTGTGCGCGAGCGGTTTAGACTGGTGCCGATGACCAGAGAATTTGTCCCAGGCCGGCTCGACGTGAACGGCTTTGCCGAGGCGGCCGCCACCGTTTCGGGAAACGAGCCCCTTCAAACCTACCAGCGCTTGGGCGCCGAAGTGGCCGCCCCCGCCACCGACGCGAGCGTGCGCTGGCAGGCCGAAGGCGCCCGCCGCGATGGCCCCGATGGCACGCCAGTCCCCTGGCTGCACCTGGAGGCGCAGACCACGGTGCCCCTGGTCTGCCAGCGGTGTCTCACCCCGGTCGAGGTCGAACTGAAAGTCGATCGCTGGTTCCGCTTCGCGGCGGACGAAGCCATTGCGGCGGCCGAAGACGAGGATTCCGAGGAGGATGTTCTGGTCGCGAGCCGCGATTTCGACCTCCATGCCTTGATCGAGGATGAGCTCCTCATGGAAATCCCGGTCACGCCGCGGCATGAACGTTGTCCCGAGCCGGTGCAGCTGTCGGCTGCGGATCCCGATTTCGAGGCGTCCGAGGCCGCGCGTCCGAATCCCTTCGCGGTGCTCGGTGCGTTGCGTTCGCGCAAGCCGCAATAGGCGCGGAAACGTCGAACTGGCGCGCCCCGTTCAGCTTGGGCTATAATCATGGGCTTCGCGCGCGCCGCCGTCGACGTTAGAGCGTTCTACAGGGCCTCACGGCCGCCCCGCGTGCTTACCCACTCACCCAAATACTTTCAGGAGCCAGCATGGCCGTCCAGCAAAACAAGAAGTCGCCGTCCAAGCGCGGCATGCACCGTTCCCACAATGCCTTGGGCGTGCCCGGCATTGCCGTCGAGCCGACCACCGGCGAAACGCATCTGCGCCACCACATCAGCCCGAACGGCTTCTATCGCGGTCGCAAGGTGCTCAAGACCAAGTCCGAAGCCTGATCCCAATTTCAAGGCCAAAGGCCCGAAGCTACTTTTGTTGTAGCGTCGGGCCTTTGTTTTGATGGTCACGCCTTCCGAATTCGCTCCTGCCCCCTCCGCAATCACGCTGGCCGTCGATTGCATGGGAGGCGACCACGGCCCGCGGGTCACGCTTGCGGCCTGCCGCGCATTTCTCGACCGCCACGCCGAAGCGTCGTTGCTGCTGATCGGTGCCCCGGTAGCCCTGGCCGGCTTCTCCCATCCGCGTGCCCGAGTCATTCCCGCCAGCGAGGTGGTCGGAATGGACGACCCGATCGAGATCGCGCTGCGCAAGAAAAAAGACTCGTCGATGCGCGTCGCGATCCAGCAAGTGAAGGACGGCGCGGCGCAGGCCGCGATTTCTGCCGGCAACACCGGCGCCTTGATGGCGATCGCTCGTTACTTGCTCAAGACGCTGGACGGCATCGACAGGCCTGCAATCGCTCCTCAGCTTCCCAATAGCAAAGGTGGGGCGACCACCGTCCTCGACCTCGGCGCCAACGTGGATTGCGATGCCGAAGATCTATTGCAGTTCGCCGTGCTGGGTTCCGCCCTTGTCTCAGCCCTGACCGGTAATGAATCGCCGTCCGTCGGACTTCTCAATGTCGGAGAAGAGGCGATCAAAGGCAGCGAAACGATCAAAAAAGCAAGCCAACTTCTTCGAAAAGCGGCCAATTCCCAGGATCTGAATTTCTACGGCAACGTTGAGGGCAATGACATCTTCAAGGGGACGACCGATATCGTCGTCTGTGACGGTTTCGTGGGCAACGTCACATTGAAGGCGACCGAAGGGGTGGCTTCGATGATTGTGGACTTCTTGCGCATCGAATATTCGAATGGCATTTTCAGTAAGTTTGCTGCCATCGTCTCATATCCGGTTCTAAAAGCGCTCAAACGCCGCTTGGATCATCGGCGGTACAACGGTGCGGCCTTGCTTGGCCTGAGGGGGCTCGTTTTCAAGAGCCATGGCTCGGCTGACGAAGTGGCCTTCGGTCATGCGCTCGATCGCGCTTATGATGCCGCTCGCAACAACCTGCTCGATCGCGTGCGGGCCCGCATCGCCCACGCCGCGCCACTCCTCGCGCGACAAGAACCGGCGGCGCCGGTCGACACGGCGGCGCTCCACGTTTGATGACTCCTTTTTCCCGCATCACCGGCACCGGCAGCTACCTGCCGCCACGCCGAGTGACCAACGACGACCTCGCCCGCGACTTGGCCACGCGTGGCATCGAGACCTCTGATCAATGGATCATCGAGCGCACCGGCATTCGCGCTCGGCACTTTGCCGGGCCGGAAGTCACGAGCAGCGAACTGGGGCTGGAAGCCGCGAGGAATGCGTTGGAAGCGGCAGGCCGCAGTCCCGGCGACGTCGACCTGATCATCGTCGCGACCTCGACGCCCGACATGGTGTTCCCGTCATCGGCAGCCATTCTTCAGAACAAACTGGGCATCGCCGGCTGTCCTGCGTTCGACGTACAGGCGGTGTGCAGCGGCTTCGTCTATGCGCTGACGGTGGCCGACGCCATGATCCGCACCGGAAGCGCCAAGTGCGCATTGGTCGTCGGCGCCGAGGTTTTTTCGCGCATCCTCGATTTCAACGATCGCACCACCTGCGTCCTGTTCGGCGACGGCGCCGGTGCCGTGGTGCTCGAGGCCAGCGATGAGCCCGGGATTCTTGCCAGCGACCTGCATGCCGATGGCAAGCACGTGGGCATCCTCTGCGTCCCGGGGCACGTCTCGGGCGGCAGCGTGCTTGGCACGCCGCTGCTTCACATGGATGGGCAGGCCGTTTTCAAGCTCGCCGTACGCGTGCTGGAAGAGGCCGCACGCGCGACCTTGCAGAAGGCGGGCAAGACCGAAGCCGACATCGACTGGCTGATTCCCCATCAGGCCAACATCCGCATCATGGAAGGCACCGCGCGGAAGCTGAAGCTGCCGCTCGAGAAGCTGATCGTGACGGTCAACGAGCATGGCAACACCTCCGCGGCCTCCATCCCCTTGGCATTGGACGAGGCGGTGCGCGCAGGCAAGGTCAAGAAGGGCGATACGGTGATGCTGGAAGGCGTGGGCGGCGGCTTTACCTGGGGCGCTGTACTGTTGACCATGTAATGCAGCGCCTTCAGTGCGCGATTGGAGACGCAAAACAATGAAATCCTTCGCTTTCGTATTTCCCGGCCAGGGCTCGCAGGCGGTCGGCATGCTCGACGCATGGGGCGACCATCCGGCCGTGGCCGAGACGTTGCAGGAAGCATCCGATGCCTTGGATGAAGACGTTTCGCGCTTGATTCACGAGGGCCCCAAGGAGGCGCTGGCGCTCACGACGAATACACAGCCCGTGATGCTGGTCGCCGGCATCGCGGCTTGGCGGGCCTGGGTGGCGGAAGGCGGCGCCAAGCCTTCAATCGTTGCCGGCCATTCGCTGGGCGAATATTCCGCCTTGGTCGCGTCCGGCGTCCTGACGCTCGCGCAGGCGGCACCACTGGTGCGTTTCCGCGCGCAGGCGATGCAGCAGGCCGTGCCCGTGGGGGCGGGCGCCATGGCGGCGGTCCTCGGCATGGCTGCCGGCAAGGTGATAGCAGGTTGTGCCGAAGTGACGGCCTCGTTCGGCGCCGGCAGCGCCGAAATCGTCGAAGCGGTGAACTTCAACGATCCGATGCAAACCGTGATCGCAGGCAGCAAGGCCGCGGTCGACAAGGCTTGTGAAGTGCTCAAGGCCCAGGGCGCCAAGCGGGCACTGCCGTTGCCGGTATCGGCGCCTTTCCATTCGAGCCTGATGAAGCCGGCCGCCGAAGCGCTGCGGGAACGGCTGGCATCCCTCAGCCTGGCTGCGCCGCAGATTCCCGTCCTCAACAATATCGACGTCGCGGTCGAAACCGACCCGGCACGGATCCGCGACGCGTTGGTGCGTCAGGCAGCAGGACCGGTGCGCTGGGTCGAGGGTGTGCACGCCCTGACGGCGCGTGGCGTGGAAGTCGTCGTCGAATGCGGTCCCGGCAGGGTGCTGGCCGGCATGACCAAACGCATTGCGCCCGAACTTGCCGCGGCCTCGGTGTATGACCCGGCGACGCTGGCGGAAACAAGACAACTGCTCGGCGGCTGAACGCCGGGCTCCGACATCATCCTCTTATGAGCATTCCAAAATTCGAAGGCCAGGTCGCGCTGGTCACCGGCGCTTCGCGCGGGATCGGTGCCGCAATCGCGCTCGAACTGGCGCAGCGCGGTCTCACGGTCGTCGGGACCGGCACCACCGAAGAAGGCGCGAACAGGATCACGGCCGCGCTCGCTGCCCATGGTGGACGAGGTTGCGCACTCGACGTCAACGACGGGCCGTCGGTCGAAGCGCTGGTCGACGAGATCGTCAAGACCTACGGCGCGATCCATGTGCTGGTCAACAACGCCGGCATCACCCGCGACATGCTCGCCATGCGCCTCAAGGACGAGGATTGGGATGCGGTGCTCGACACCAACCTCAAGGCCGTATTCCGTCTTTCCCGTGCGGTGATTCGCCCCATGATGAAGCAGCGCTACGGACGGATCGTCAGCATCACGAGCGTCGTCGGTGCCTCCGGCAACGCCGGCCAAGCCAACTATGCTGCCGCCAAGGCCGGCGTGGCGGGCATGACGCGCGCGCTGGCACGCGAACTCGGAAGCCGCAACATCACGGTCAACTGCGTGGCGCCGGGATTCATCGAAACCGACATGACCGCCAGCCTGCCCGAGGCCCAGCAGCAAGCGCTGCTGTCGCAAATCCCGCTCGGTCATCTTGGCAAGCCGGCCGACATCGCGCATGCCGTCGCCTACCTGGCCTCGCCCCAGGCCGCGTATGTGACGGGCCAGGAACTGCACGTCAACGGCGGCATGCATATGTAAGTGCAGGGCGCAATTCTTTTGTCGTACGGCGTTGGGGCGGATGCCACAATGCGGCCGGCTAAAATCCACTGATTACCTACAACCCCAGAGGGAACCAAATGAGCGATATCGAAGCACGTGTCAAGAAAATCATTGCCGAACAACTCGGCGTTGAAGAGTCCCAGGTCACCAATGAAAAGGCTTTCGTGGCAGACCTCGGCGCTGACTCGCTCGACACGGTCGAACTGGTGATGGCACTCGAAGACGAATTCGGCATCGAGATCCCGGACGAAGACGCCGAGAAGATCACGACTGTTCAGAACGCCGTCGACTACGCCACCAAGAATCAAAAGGCCTGATATCGGCCACACTGAGTTTCCGTTCCGGCCCGCGGCTTCCCAGCCTGCAAGCGCCGCACAACGGCCTCAGTGCTTCCAGAAAGGTTTGCCGGCATGACCAAACGCCGCGTCGTCGTCACTGGGCTCGGTTGCATTGCCCCTGTCGGAAACACCGTCGCCGAGTCCTGGGCCAATCTGCTGGCCGGGAAGTCGGGCGTCGACACCATCACCAAGTTCGATGTGAGCGCCTTTGCCTGCAAATTTGCAGGCGAGGTCAAAGGCTTCGACATCACGCAATACATCCCCGAGAAGGAAGCGCGCCACATGGATCGCTTCATTCACCTCGGGCTCGCTGCCGCGATCCAGGCGGTGCAGGACAGCGGCTTGCCGACCGGAGAGGCCCTCAGCTATGAAGAAGCCGTTCGTATAGGCTGCAACATCGGCTCAGGGATCGGGGGGCTCCCCATGATCGAGGCCACGCACGGTGAACTGACCAACCGCGGCCCGCGCCGCGTGTCTCCGTTCTTCGTGCCGGCATCGATCATCAACATGATCTCCGGCCATGTGTCCATCAAGTATGGCTTCAAGGGCCCGAACATCGCGATCGTCACTGCCTGCACGACCGGTTTGCATGCGATCGGTACGTCGGCTCGGATGATCGAGTACGGCGATGCCGATGTGATGATTGCGGGCGGCTCGGAATCGACGGTGTCGCCGCTCGGCATCGGAGGCTTCGCTGCGGCGCGCGCACTGTCCACCCGCAACGACGACCCGGCCACCGCTTCCCGCCCCTGGGATCGCGACCGCGACGGCTTTGTGCTCGGTGAGGGTGCGGGCGTACTGGTGCTCGAGGAATACGAGCACGCCAAGGCGCGCGGCGCCAAGATCTACGCCGAAGTGTCCGGCTTCGGCATGAGCGCCGACGCGTTTCACATGACCGCGCCCGATGTCGATGGGCCTCGCCGCTCGATGGATATGGCCTTGAAGAATGCCGGCGTCAACGCCGACCAGGTGCAATACCTCAACGCGCATGGTACGTCGACCCAGATCGGCGATATCAACGAGACCAATGCGATCAAGAACGCTTTTGGCGACCACGCCAAGAAACTGGTAGTGAATTCGACCAAGTCGATGACCGGCCACCTGCTCGGCGGTGCCGGCGGCATCGAATCGGTGTTCACCGTCCTGGCGGTGCACCACCAGAAAAGCCCGCCGACGATCAACATGTTCAATCAAGATCCGGAGTGCGATCTCGATTACTGCGCCAATGAGGCGCGTGATCTCAAGATCGATGTCGCGGTCAAAAACAACTTCGGTTTCGGCGGCACCAACGGCACGCTGGTGTTCAGGCGCGCTTGATTTTCCTTGACCCATGCACAGCGCCCCATCGGTGAGCTATCCGGTGGGGCGTTCGCGCAGCGCTGATCGGCTGCTCTCGATCATCTGGACCTGCGGCGCGTGCTGCGTGGCCGCAGCGTGCTATCGGTTCGACGGCGCAGATTGGCGAATCGGATTGCTGGCGCTCAGCGTTGTCGGGGTCGGCGCTGCGGCATGGCGGAGCGCGCTGCGATGCACCGCATCCGCGGAGCTGAGTTTCGACGGCCGGCATTGGTCGCTTGCGGGCCCTGCCGGGTTGCGAGCGGCGAGGGTGAAGGCCGCCCTGGATTTTCAATCTTCGCTGCTCGTTTGCCTCACTGATGCGCGTCGTGCGCGGCGCTGGGTCTGGCTGGACCGGAGCGCCCGGCCGGAGCGCTGGCAGGATCTGCGGCGTGCGGTATATTCGCGCGCCCCGCTGGCAAGCCCGGTTGCCGCCTCCCGGCTACCGTCGGCATCCGGCGCGCATCATCCTCTTTCATGACAGCCTCTCCACCGCCCGTGCCGCCCGACACCGGCTTGACCGATGCGCCCCCCGCAGAGGTGAGGCCCGGGGAGGTCGACTTTCAGCTGGTTCAGCGTACGGTCGCAGGCGACCAGAAGGCTTTCGAACTGCTCGTCATCAAGTACCAGCGCCGGATCGAGCGCCTCATCGGCCGCATGGTGCGCGACGTGAACCTGATCGAGGACATCGCGCAGGAGACCTTTATCCGCGCCTACCGCGCCTTGCACCAGTTCAGGGGCGAGGCTCAGTTTTACACCTGGCTCTACCGCATCGCCGTCAATACCGCCAAGAAGGCCCTGGTGGACATGAAACGCGATCCGACCGTTTCCGAGAGCGCATTGCGTTCGTCTTCTGAGGACGAGGATGAAACTTACCGGCCCGGAAACGAACCAATCAGCGACGAGACGCCCGAATCCGTCATGGCCGCCAACGAAATCGCGGCCGCCGTCGAAGCTGCAATGGAAGCGCTGCCGGCCGAGCTGCGGCAGGCGGTGACCCTGCGCGAGATCGAAGGCATGAGCTACGAAGAGATCGCCGAGGTGATGAATTGCCCGATCGGGACCGTACGCTCGCGGATTTTCCGGGCCCGCGAAGCTATTTCGGCAAGAGTCAAGCCGCTGCTGGACAACCAGTCCGGCAAGCGCTGGTAAGCAGGTGAATGAAATGAAGCACACAAGCACAGTCCACGAGCAGGTTTCCGCGTTGGCCGATGGCCATCTGCGGGACGACGAGTTCGCACAGGTGATCGAGAAGGTCTGCACGGACGACGATCTGCGTGCGACCTGGCATACCTATCATCTGGTCGGGGAAGTGCTGCGTTCGGGCGTGCACTCCGCCTGCAGCGATACCTCGGTGTTCCTGTCGCGGCTCCAGCAGCGGCTGGCGGCCGAACCGTCCGCGCCGACGCTGGCGCCCGAGGCGGCAAAGGCCGTTGTGCACCATGTCGAAGCCGCCAACGAACCGGTGTTCCGATGGAAGCTCGTGGCCGGCGCGGCGTCGCTGGCGGCTGCGGCGGCCATCGGCTGGAACTGGGTCGGGAGCACCGGTGCTCAGCCGGCCGCCGCACAGCTGGCGCAGCAGCAGAGCTCGAGTTCGGTGCTCGCTGCGTCGAATCCTTCACAGCAGACACCTTCCAACCTCGCGCCGATGCGGGTCATCGTCGGAAATGGCAATCCGCAGGTCATGCTGCGTGATCCGCGGCTGGATCAGTTGCTCGAAGCGCACCAGCAGGCGGGCGGCGCCTCGCAGATGCCTTCCGGCTTCCTGCGCAACGCCACCTTCGATGGGCCATCGCGTTGATCGCGCCTCCGCAGCCTTTGCAATGACCGTTCCGATGCCGATTTCCGCGCGTGGTGCCGTGGTTCTCGTTGCCGCGCTGTGCGTGGCGCAGGCCGTGCCGGCTCAGAACCGGACGCCCTCGCCGTCAGTGAAGAGTTCGATCAGCCCGGCCGGCGGCGAGACGCCGACACTGGGCGTGGTCGAGTGGTTGCAGCGTATGCATGCCGCTTCGCGGCAGCGTTCCTACGTCGGAACTTTCGTCGTATCGGCGCCTACGGGCAGTTTGTCGAGCGCCCGCATCTGGCATGTCTGCGAGGGCGACCTCCAGATGGAGCGCATCGAGGCCTTGTCCGGACCGCCACGCTCGACCTTCAGGCGCAACGACCATGTAATGACCTTTTTGCCCGAGACAAAGGTTGTGAAGAGCGAGAAACGCGAAAACCTCGAGCTGTTTCCGAACCTCCTCGGCACCCCCGACTCTTCCATCGGCGACTTCTACGGCGCGCGCGTACTGGGCAAAGACCGTGTCGCCGGCTTCGACGCCGACGTGGTGCAGTTGGAGCCGCGCGACGGCCTTCGTTTCGGCTACCGCGTCTGGAGCGAGCGCCGATCGGGCCTGGTGGTGAAGCTGCAGACCATCGACGGCGACAGCCGCGTGATCGAGCAATCCGCATTTTCCGAACTTCAGCTCGACGCGCCGGTCAAAGCGCAAGCCCTTGCACAGATGATGGGCAGCACAGCAGGTTATCGCGTCGAGAAATACGAGCTCGAGCGCACCACGGCCGCGAAAGAAGGTTGGTCGCTGCGCGCGCCCGTCGCCGGTTTCAAGCCGGTCAGTTGCTATCGGCGCCCCACGGGGGGGGCAGGCAGCGGTGCGCAGGGGCACACGATGCAGTGGACGTTTTCCGACGGCCTTGCGTCGGTCTCGCTGTTCGTCGAGCCGTACGACGCGCAACGCCAGCCGCGGGAAGTCCTGCTCGCACTCGGCGCTACCTATACGCTGACGCGACGCCTGCCGGGCAAGGATGGCGACTGGTGGCTGACTGCCGTCGGCGAAGTGCCGCCGCAAACGCTCGATGCGTTTGCGCAAAGTCTTGTTCGCGCGCGTTGAGTCGCCATATTGATCGTTGTTTACAGGTCTCTCAAACGAAGGAAACCGATGATGTTCAAGTTCGAGAAGAACAAAATCCGTTCATTCCTGATGGCCGGCGCGCTCGCGCTGGCCTCCGGCGCTGCGCTGCTGCCCGTCGCGCCCGCGCATGCGCAAGCCGCCCGTGTCCTCCCGGATTTCACCGATCTGGTCGATCAGGTCGGGCCTTCGGTGGTCAATATCCGGACCGTCGAAAAGGTGGCGCAGCGCAGCGGCAACGCCGAGATGGACGAGGAGATGCAGGAATTCTTCCGCCGCTTCTTCGGTCAGCCGATGCCGAACATCCCACGCCAGGGGCCGCGTCCGAACCGGCCTCAGCAGCCTCAGGACGAGGAGCGCCCGCGTGGCGTGGGTTCCGGTTTCATCCTCACGACCGACGGCTTCGTCATGACCAACGCGCATGTCGTCGATGGCGCATCCGAGGTGCTGGTGACGCTTGTCGACAAGCGCGAATTCAAGGCCAGGCTGATCGGCGCGGATAAGCGCACCGACGTCGCGGTCGTGAAGATCGAAGCGACCGGCCTGCCGGCGGTCAAGGTCGGCGACATCTCCAGGTTGCGCGTCGGCGAATGGGTGATGGCCATCGGTTCGCCCTTCGGCCTCGAGAACACCGTGACGGCGGGCATCGTGAGCGCCAAGCAGCGCGACACCGGCGACTATTTGCCTTTCATCCAGACGGACGTTGCCATCAACCCTGGCAACTCCGGTGGGCCGCTGATCAACATGCGCGGTGAAGTGGTCGGCATCAACAGCCAGATCTATTCGCGCTCGGGCGGCTTCATGGGCATCTCGTTCTCGATTCCGATCGACGAAGCGATCCGGGTGAGCGATCAACTGCGCGCGAACGGCCGCGTCTCGCGCGGACGCATCGGTGTGCAGATCGACCAGGTCACGAAGGACGTGGCGGAATCCATCGGCCTCGGGAAGGCGCAAGGCGCCTTGGTGCGCGGGGTCGAGGCCGGCTCGCCGGGCGAGAAGGCCGGCATCGAGCCGGGCGACATCATCACCAAGTTCGACGGCAAGACCATCGAGAAGCCCAGCGACCTGCCGCGCCTCGTCGGCAACACAAAGCCCGGCACCAAGAGTTCGCTCACCGTGTTCCGTCGCGGAAGCTCGCGCGATCTGGCCGTGACGATCGCCGAGATCGAGCCCGACAAGCCCGCCAAGCGGGCGGCCGAGAAAGAGGAGCCTGCAGCCAAGCCGCAGGCATCTGCCGCCGCCAAGTCCATGGGTCTCGCGGTCAGCGACCTCACCGAGGCGCAGAAGAAGGAACTCAAGCTCAAGGGCGGCGTGAAGATCGACTCTGCCACCGACGCGGCCACGCGTGCCGGCCTGCGCGAGGGAGATATCGTGCTGGCCATCAACAACACAGAGGTGGCCAACGCCAAGGAGTTCGAATCTGTACTGGTGAAGGCAGACAAGACCAAGCCGGTCAGCGTGCTTTTCCGACGGGGGGACTGGGCGCAATATGCGTTGATTCGACCCTCACGCTGATCTGGCGCCTCGCGTCAAGTGGCCCCACCCGGCAGTCGGGTTTGGGGCTTTTTTTCGACCGTTTTCGCATTCTGGCAACCGTCACAGCAAAAAATTTTTGGCGCCTTGAGGCATCAAAATTAGTTTGCACTTACTAACTTGGTGTGAGGCTAATGATGATTTTCAGTAGAATAGGACCCCATCGGCCAGAGGTCGGCGCATAAGCCGAAGAGGCTTCTTCACGATGCGAGATTCCTCCCGGCCGTCCACCGATGCTCCACAGATCGCCCACAAGTTGTTAAGTAATCGCTCCACCGATCCTGTTGATAAGTTGTTTATAACTTCCATGTTGCTGACCTGCAACGACCGTTCCCGGGCTCTGGCCCGACTGTACGCGCCCCCCTTTTTGCCTACAATGAAGTTCCAACTACTGCAGTTGCCATTGCTTGTTGGTTCAGGGCGCGTCTCTTGTGGACGCGCCCTTTTTTCTTGCCTGTCGCCTTCTGCGCACGAGCCAATTCAAGTACTTAAGCGTTCCCGTTGATGAATCACATCAGAAATTTTTCGATCATTGCGCACATCGATCATGGCAAGTCGACGCTCGCGGACCGCTTGATCCAGCGCTGCGGCGGGCTCGCTGAGCGCGAGATGGAGGCGCAAGTGCTCGACTCGATGGACATCGAGAAGGAGCGTGGGATAACCATCAAGGCGCAGACCGCCGCGCTGCACTACAAGGCACGCGACGGGCAGGTCTACAACCTCAATCTGATCGACACGCCGGGCCATGTCGACTTCTCTTATGAAGTGAGCCGATCGCTCTCGGCATGCGAAGGCGCACTGCTCGTCGTCGACGCGAGCCAAGGCGTCGAAGCGCAAACGGTCGCGAACTGCTACACCGCGCTCGATCTCGGTGTCGAGGTGGTACCGGTACTCAACAAGATGGATCTGCCGCAAGCCGATCCTGACAACGCGAAATCCGAAATCGAAGACGTGATCGGCATCGACGCAACCGATGCGATCCCGTGCTCGGCGAAGACCGGCATGGGCATCGACGAGATTCTCGAGGCCATCGTGGCCAAGGTGCCGGCGCCGCGAGGCAACCCCGACGCCGCATTGCGGGCGATGATCGTCGACAGCTGGTTCGACGCCTACGTGGGCGTGGTGATGCTGGTGCGCGTGGTCGACGGCCGCCTCGCGAAGGGCGAGCGCATCAAGATGATGGCGTCGGGCGCGACCTACAACGCCGACAACCTCGGCGTATTCACCCCGGCGACCGAAGTTCGCCAGTCGCTCGAAGCCGGCGAGGTGGGCTTCATCATCGCCGGCATCAAGGAACTGCAGGCCGCGAAGGTGGGCGACACGGTCACGCTGATCAAGTCCGGGACGGGCGGCGCGGCCGCCACGGCGACCGAGGCCTTGCCCGGCTTCAAGGAGATCCAGCCTCAGGTGTTCGCCGGCCTCTACCCGACCGAGGCGAGCGAGTACGACTCGCTGCGCGATGCGCTGGAGAAGCTCAAGCTCAACGATTCATCGCTGCATTACGAGCCGGAAGTGTCCCAGGCGCTCGGCTTCGGCTTCCGCTGCGGCTTTCTCGGCCTGCTGCACATGGAGATCGTGCAGGAGCGCCTGGAGCGCGAGTTCGACCAGGACCTGATCACGACCGCGCCCAGCGTGGTCTACCAGGTCATGAAGAACGACGGCGAAGTGATCATGGTCGAGAACCCGTCCAAGATGCCCGACGTCGGCAAGATGTCGGAAATCCGCGAGCCGATCGTCACGGTGCACCTCTACATGCCGCAGGAGTATGTCGGCGCCGTGATGACGCTGGCCAACCAGAAGCGCGGCGTGCAGATGAACATGGCCTACCACGGCCGGCAGGTCATGCTGACCTACGAGATGCCGCTCGGCGAGATCGTGCTGGACTTCTTCGACAAGCTGAAGTCGGTCAGCCGGGGCTATGCGTCGATGGACTACGAGTTCAAGGAATACCGCGCCTCGGATGTCGTGAAGGTCGACATCCTGCTCAACGGCGAGAAGGTCGATGCGCTGTCGATCATCGTGCACCGCAGCCAGAGCCAGTACCGCGGCCGGGCGGTCGTCGCCAAGATGCGCGAGATCATCAGCCGGCAGATGTTCGACGTCGCGATCCAGGCCGCCATCGGGGCCAACATCATCGCGCGTGAGACAATCAAGGCGCTGCGCAAGAACGTGCTTGCCAAGTGCTACGGCGGCGACATCACCCGCAAGAAGAAGCTGCTCGAGAAGCAGAAGGCGGGCAAAAAAAGAATGAAGCAGATCGGCTCGGTCGAGGTCCCGCAAGAGGCCTTCCTCGCCATCCTGCAAGTCGAAGACTAAGAAGAATGGCATTCCTCACTTCCCTGATTCTCGCTGCCTTCGTCGGCTATATCGGCGCCTGGTATTTCGGCGCGGTCGAAGGCAATTTCGCGCTGCTGCTGTTCTTGGCCACCGTCGTCACCGGTCTCTACTGGCTGGCGGAGCGCTTCTATTTCCTGCCGAAGCGCCGGCAGGCGGCCGATGCGCTGGATGCATCGCTGGCCCAGCGCGGCGAAGAGCTGGCTCGCCAGGGCATCACGCAGGTCGACACCGTGGACCCCAAGGCGCGCGAGCGTCTGGTCATGCAGCCGTGGTGGCTGGACTGGACCGCGGGGCTGTTCCCGGTGATCCTGGCCGTGTTCCTGCTGCGTTCCTTCCTGTTCGAACCCTTCAAGATTCCTTCGGGCTCGATGATGCCGACCCTGCTCACCGGCGACCTGATCCTGGTGAACAAGTTCACCTACGGCCTGCGGCTGCCGGTCATCAACACCAAGATGACCGACGGCACGCCGCCGGCGCGCGGCGACGTGATGGTGTTCCGCTACCCGCCCAAGCCGAGCATGGACTACATCAAGCGCGTGATCGGCGTGCCCGGCGACGAGGTGGCCTATCTCAACAAGAAGCTCACCATCAATGGCCAGCCGGTCGACAAGCAGCCGGTGCCCGACTATTTCGACGAGGAGGCGATGCGCTACCTCAAGCAGTATTCCGAGAAGCTGGGCGGCAAGGAGCACCGGCTGCTCAACGACGATACGCGCCGCGCGGGACTCTCGGAGGTCGAGATCATGGCGTTCCCGGATCAGGAAAATTGCCGCTACAGTGTCGAGGGCGTGGTGTGCAAGGTGCCCGCGGGCCAGTATTTCATGATGGGCGACAACCGCGACAATTCGCTCGACTCGCGCTATTGGGGTTTCGTTCCGGACAAGAACATCGTGGGCAAGGCCTTCTTCGTCTGGATGAATTTCGGCAATCTCAAGCGCATCGGCGGATTCCAATAATCGAGCTTTTCATTCGAGGGATAGAGGGCATGAGAGCAAGAAGTCAATCCAAACGGGGCCAGCGCGGCATCTCGTTCATCGGGCTGCTGTTCGTCGCGGGCGTGCTGGCCTGTCTGGGCGTGGTTGCGGCCCAGGTGATTCCGACCCTGATCGAATACCAGGCGATCGACAAGGCTGCCAACAAGGCCAAGGAAGGCACGACGGTGCCCGAAGTCCGCGCCATCTTCGATCGGGCGCAGGCCATCGACGACTTCAAATCGGTCACCGGCAAGGACCTCGACGTTCAGAAGGTCGGCGACAAGGTCGTGGTGTCTTATTCCTACGAGCGCGAGATTCATCTGTTTGGCCCGGCCTTCCTGCTGCTGAAATACAAGGGCCAGTCCCGCTAGGATGAAACGCCCCCACGCCCACGCCGGCCCGGCGTCGACCGCACTGTGAACGAAGGTGGTCTTGCCGCGCTGCAGGCGCGCCTCCAGCATTCGTTCTCGGACGCGCGGCTGCTCCAGCTTGCGCTGACGCATCGCAGTTTTTCGGCCGACCACAACGAGCGGCTCGAGTTCCTGGGCGATTCGGTGCTGAACCTCGCCGTCGCCCACCTTCTCTATGAGCGCCTGGCGGAATTGCCCGAAGGCGATCTCTCCCGCGTGCGGGCCAACCTGGTCAAGCAGGAGACGCTGCACCAACTGGCGCTCAAGCTCGCGCTGTCGCCCCTGCTGCGGCTCGGCGAGGGCGAGGCGCGCTCGGGCGGCCCGAACCGTCCCTCGATCCTGGCCGACGCACTCGAGGCCCTGATCGGCGCTGTCTACCTCGACGCCGGCTATGGCCCGGCGCAGGCGCTGGTGCGCCGGCTCTACGAATCGGTGGCGATCACGCCGCGCATGGAGGCGGTGGCCAAGGATCCGAAGACCGAATTGCAGGAATGGCTGCAGGGTCACAAAATGAAGCTGCCGGTCTATCGCGTGGTCGGCACGCTGGGCGCGGCGCACAAGCAGACTTTCGATGTCGAATGCGCAGTCCCCGATCTGGGTCTCAGCGAACGCGGCATCGGCGGCTCGCGCCGCGCCGGTGAGCAGGCCGCCGCGGCGGCCATATTGATCCGGCTCAAGGCGCGCAGCGCGGCAAAGGCACCCTCATGAACGACCCCATCGATTCCATCACCATCCCTCCCGCAGAGGGCGAGGACGCTGCGGGGCCGAATCCTTCGCAGCGCTGCGGCCTGGTGGCCATCGTCGGCAAGCCCAATGTCGGCAAGTCGACCCTGCTCAATGCCCTGGTCGGCCAGAAGATCAGCATCACCTCGCGCAAGGCGCAGACCACGCGCCACCGCATCACCGGCATGCGCACGCTGGGCGCGACGCAGTTCGTCTTCGTCGATACGCCGGGATTCCAGACGCTGCACGCGAACGCGCTCAACCGGTCCCTCAACAAGACCGTGGTGGGCGCCGTGTCGGACGTGGACCTGATCCTGTTCGTGGTCGAGGCCGGCAGTTTCACGCCGGCCGATGAGCGCGTGCTCAAGCTGCTCGGTGCCGGCATCCCGACGGTGCTGATCGCCAACAAGCTCGACAACGTCCACCGCCGGGGCGACATCGCGCCCTGGCTGCAGACGATGCAGCAGAAGCATGCCTTCGCCGAGTTCGTCCCGATGTCGGCCAAGAATCCGAAGGACATCGAGCGCCTGTTCGGCATTTGCGAAAAGTACTTGCCCGAGCAGGCCTGGTGGTACGCGGAAGACGAGCTCACTGATCGCAGCGAGCGCTTCCTCGCCAGCGAGCTGGTGCGCGAGAAGCTGTTTCGCCTCACCGGCGACGAGCTGCCCTATACCTCGACCGTCGTCATCGACAAGTTCGAGGAAGAGCCACCCGCGCGCAAGGGCCAGAAGCGCCTGCTGCGGATCGCCGCCACGATAGTCGTCGAACGCGACGGCCACAAGGCGATGGTGATCGGCGACAAGGGCGAACGCATCAAGCGCATCGGCACCGAAACGCGTCAGGAACTCGAGAAGCTGGCGGATGCCAAGGTGTTTCTCGAACTCTGGGTCAAGGTACGTTCGGGGTGGGCGGACGACGAGGCTCGCGTGCGCTCCTTCGGTTACGAGTGAGCCATCCGTTGGCCGGCGTGAGAGGCTGACATGGCCGCCGCGCACCGCATTTCGCACGAGCCGGCCTACGTGCTCCACCGCTACGACTGGAGCGAGTCCAGCCTGATCCTCGAGGTCTTCACCCGCCATCACGGCCGCATCGCGCTGGTGGCGAAAGGCGCCAAGAGGCCCAGTTCCAACTTTCGCCCGGTGCTGCTGCCGCTGCAGCCTCTGCAGCTTTCCTACGGCGGCGACGCCGAGATCCGCACGCTCAAGGCCGCCGAGTGGATGGGCGGCCACGTGATGCCGACCGGCGAGGCCCTGCTGTCGGGCTACTACCTCAACGAGCTCCTGCTGCGCCTGCTGGCGCGGGACGACGCGCACGAGGCGCTGTTCGACGCCTATGCCGGCGTGGTGCAGGTGCTGGCGGGCGAGCATGCGCACGCCCAGGCCGCCACGCAGGCGGCGGCGCTGCGCGCCTTCGAGCTGCTGCTGCTGCGGGAGGTCGGGCTGCTGCCGGCGCTCGATGCCCAGACCCTCACGCTGGCGCCGCTGGAGGCGGACGCGCGCTACACCTTGGTGCCCGAAGCGGGCCTGCGCCAGGCTGCCGACGATGAAGCCGGGCTGAGCGGCGCCGAATGGCAGGCTCTGGAGCGTTCGCTCGGGGACCGGGCGCCGTCCGCCACGCTGCGCCTGGTTGCCCTGATGAACGGCGGCACCAACAGCGCCTTGCGCAACCAGCTGCGCACGCTGCTCAACTACCATTGCGGCGTGAGCATGCTGCGCACGCGCCAGATGATGAGAGACTTGCAAGCCCTATGAGCACTTCCCTGTCGATCAATCTCAACAAGGTTGCGCTGGTGCGCAACACGCGGCCCCTCGGCATCCCGAGCGTGCTCTTCGCTGCAGCGCTGTGCCTGGACGCCGGCGCGCACGGCATCACGGTGCACCCCAGGCCCGACGAACGCCACATCCGCCCGCGGGATGTGCATGACCTGTCGGGGCTGCTGGCCAAGGACTGGCCGCAGGCCGAGTTCAACATCGAGGGCAACCCTTTCCACAACCTGATGGATTTCGTGCGCGAGCTGCGCCCGCACCAGGCCACCTTCGTGCCCGACAGCGAAACCCAGCCGACCAGCGACCACGGCTGGAATTTTCCTTACGATGCCGAGCGCCTGCGCCCACTGATCGCCGAAACCAAGGCACTGGGCGTTCGTGTGAGCCTGTTCATGGATCCGGATCCCGACATGATGGCCGCCGCCAAGGCAGCCGGCGCAGACCGCATCGAGCTCTACACCGAAGGCTATGCCTCCTCGCGCGGCACTTCCAGAGCGGATGCCGTACTGCAGCTCTACGTGCAGGCGGCGCGCGCCGCACAGGCGGCCGGCCTCGAAGTCAACGCCGGTCACGACCTGAGCCGGGACAACCTCACGGAATTCCTGCGGGCGGTGCCCAACGTGCGCGAGGTCTCGATTGGTCATGCCTTCGTCTCCGACGCCCTGGAGCTCGGCTACGCCGCCGCCGCCAAAGACTACTTACGCTGCATCCGAGAAGCCTTGTGATCTACGGCATCGGCACCGACATCTGCGACATCCGCCGCATCGAGGCGACCTTCGAGCGCCAGGGCGAGCGATTCGCGCAGCGCGTGCTGAGCGACGCCGAGCTCGAGGTCTGGCGCGCACGCAGCGCCCGCTGGCCCAAGCGCGGCCTGCGCTACCTGGCCACACGCTTCTCCGCCAAGGAAGCCTTCAGCAAGGCGATCGGCAAGGGCATGCGCATGCCGATGAGCTGGCGGCTGTGCGAGATCGCGAACCAGCGCAGCGGCAAGCCCGTGATCGTGCTCCACGGCGTGCTGAAGGAGTGGTTCGAGGCCGAGCATCTGACGGCGCACGTGACCGTGACCGACGAGACCGACTACGCGGCGAGCTTCGTCGTGGTCGAACGCAAGGAATGACAGACAAGAACACATCGCATGCCCCGTTGATCATCGACGTCGCGGGCACTGAATTGAACGCTGCCGATCGCCGTCGTCTGGCAGATCCGCTGGTTGGCGGCGTGATCCATTTCGCCCGCAACTGGCAGGACCGCGCGCAGATGAGCGCGCTCAATGCCGAGATCAAGGCACTCCGGCCCGACATCCTCATTTGCGTCGATCACGAGGGCGGCCGCGTGCAGCGTTTTCGCAGCGACGGCTTCACGCGGCTTCCGTCCATGCGCATGCTGGGCGAGCTGTGGATGAGCGAGCCCTTGCGCGCGGCGCAGGTTGCGGTCGCCTGCGGCCATGTGCTTGCGGCCGAGCTCCGCGCCTGCGGCGTCGACTTCAGCTTCACGCCCGTGCTCGATCTGGATTACGGCGAAAGCAGCGTGATCGGCGATCGCAGCTTCCATCGCGATCCGCGCGTCGTCGCATTGCTCGCGCAAAGCCTGGCGCATGGGCTTTTGCAAGCGGGCATGGCCAACTGCGGCAAGCATTTTCCCGGCCATGGTTTCGTCAAGGCCGACTCGCATGTCGCGATTCCCGTGGACCCGCGCAGCCTCAAGGCCATCCTCGCGGACGATGTTCGGCCCTACGACTGGCTCGGCGGCACGCTCTCGGCGGTGATGCCGGCGCACGTGATCTACCCCAAGGTCGATGCCCGGCCCGCAGGTTTTTCGTCGAAGTGGCTGCAGCAGATCCTGCGCGCCAAGCTGGGTTTCGACGGCGCCGTGTTCAGCGACGACCTCAGCATGGAGGCGGCACGTCGCATCGAGGGCGAACTGCTAAGCTACGCCGATGCGGCGCTCGCTGCGCTCGAGGCCGGCTGCGACCTCGCGCTGCTGTGCAACCAGAGCGTGGGCGCGGGCACAGTGCTCGACGAAGTGCTCGATGGCTTCGCCGCTGCCCGGCGCAGCGGCCGTTGGGCGCCGGATGCCGCCAGCGAGACGCGTCGGCGCAGCCTGCTGCCGCGTGCGCCGGCGCTCGATTGGGACGCGCTCATGCAGGCGCCAGCCTATCGGCGTGCCATGGCGATGCTTCCGCGTACCTAGACTTCGGGCGACCAGAGCCGCTGGCCACCGCTTTCGAGGTGCGTCAGATAGAGGCGCAGGTCGAACTCGAGCTGGTGATAGTCCGGCTCCATGTGAGCGCAGAGCTGATAGAAAGCCTTGTCGTGTTCGCGCTCCTTCAGGTGCGCCAACTCGTGCACGACGATCATGCGCAGCCATTCGATCGGCACCTCCTTGAACAGGCTCGCAACCCGGATCTCGCGCTTTGCCTTGAGCTTGCTGCCCTGCACGCGCGAGATGGTCGTGTGGGTGCCGAGCGCGTTGCGGATCACGTGCAGCTTGTTGTCGAAGGCCACCTTGGACAGCGGTTCGGCATTGCGCAGAAACTCGTTCTTGAGGCCGCTCACGTAGTCGTAGAGCGCGCGGTCGGTGCGGATATCGTGCACGCCGCCGTAGCGCTTCAGCAGCAGGTCGCCGAGCCTGCCCTGTGCCATGAGATGCTCGACCTGGGCGCGCAGGTCCGCGGGGTAGGCGGAAAGGTATTTCATGCAGCGGCGTAGGCCAGGCCGGCAGCCACGCCGCCGAACAGATCGCCTTCGATGATCTTCGTGCCCGGGAACGCGCGGCGCAGCGCACTCTGGAACGGGCTCAGCGCCGATGAGCCGCCCGTCAGATAGATGGCGTCGAGCATGCCCCCCGTTGTGCCGCTGAGCCGCAAGCATTCGCGCGCGCAGGAAACCACGCTGTCGAGCAGCGCGGCGAGGTGCCCGGCCATGTCGTTCGCCGTGAGGGCGGCGCGCAGGTCCGCCTCGGCGAAGGACAGATCGATGACGACATCCTCGTTGGTGGCGGACGTTCGAATCTTGGCTCCTTCCACCTCGCTGGCGACGCGATGCCCTTGCCGGTCCACGAGCACGCCCATGAGCCGGTCGTGCAGCCGCGTATCGAGGTAGTTGACGCGCAATTCTTGAACCTGCCGGACCGCCTTCGGCGCATAGAGCCAGTTGATCAGGTGCCAGGACGAGAGGTCGAAGAAGGTCCTGCTCGGCACTTCGCGGCCTTGCGGGCCGATGTGCCGGAAACCGAAATGCGGCATCACGCATTCGACGCTGAGCCGCTGGTCGAAATCGGTGCCGCCGATGTGCACGCCCGTGGTGGCGAGCACGTCGCGGGAACGGTCTGCCTTCGCCATGCGTTCGGGGCCGAGGCGAACGACCGTGAAGTCGGAGGTGCCGCCGCCGAGGTCCACGATCAGCACCAGCGATTCGCGGGTGACGCGCCGCTCGTAATCGAAAGCGGCCGCGATGGGTTCGTACTGAAAGCCGACTTCGCCCAGCCCGGCGCTCTGCGCAGCCCGGCGCAGCGTAGCCTCGGCCTCGCGGTCGCGCTCCGCATCGTCGTCGACGAAATGCACCGGCCGACCGATCACGACCCGTGCAGGCTCGACGCCGAGCTGCCGCTGGGCGCGCGCCGCGAGCTCTGACAGGAAGAGGGCGATGATGTCCTCGAAACTGACCCGCTGGTTGTCGATCTCGGTCTGGTCCTGCATCAGCGAGCTGCCGAGCAGGCTCTTGAGCGAACGCATCAGCCGGCCTTCGGTGCCCGCGAGGTAGTGCGAAATCGCTTCGCGCCCGAAATGCGTGCTGCGGTCTTCGGTGTTGAAGAAGACGGCCGTAGGGATCGTCGTCGCCGCTCCTTCCAGCGGCAGCATGCGGGCAAGCCCGCTTCCCGCCACGCAGGCGACCGCGGAATTGGAGGTGCCGAAGTCGATGCCGATGGCGGGCGCGGGCGTCTTCAAGATTCCCGGCGCAAGGCAGGAAACAGGATCACGTCGCGAATGCTCGGCGAATCGGTCAAGAGCATCATCAGGCGATCGATGCCGATGCCGCAGCCGCCGGTGGGCGGCATGCCGTATTCCAGCGCGCGGACGAAGTCGTGGTCGTAGAACATCGCCTCGTCATCGCCGCTGTCCTTGGCCGTGACCTGCGCATTGAAGCGCGCGGCCTGGTCTTCGGCGTCGTTGAGCTCGCTGAAGCCGTTGCCGAATTCGCGGCCCGTGATGTAGAGCTCGAAGCGCTCCGTCACCTCGGGGCGCTCGTCGTTGGCGCGCGCCAGCGGCGAGATCTCGGTCGGGTGCTCCATGATGAAGGTCGGCTGCCAGAGCTTCTCTTCCACGGTCTCCTCGAAGTACATCACCTGCAGGCTCGCCAGGCTGCGCTGCGAGAGCTTGTCCTTTTCTTCGGTGAGGCCGAACTTGCGCAGCGCGTTGACGAGCCAGGCGGCGTCGTCGGCGTTCGCGCCGGCATCGGTGTGCTTGTGGATCGCCTCGCGGATGGTGAGCCGCTCGAAGGGCTGGCTCAGGTCGACCGGCTTGCCCTGGTACTCGAGCTCGAGCTTGCCCATGGTCTTCTGCGCGATCGTGCGGATCAGCGTTTCGGTGAAGTCCATCAGGTCGCGGTAGTTCCAGTAGGCCGCGTAGAACTCCATCATCGTGAACTCGGGGTTGTGCCGCACCGAGATGCCCTCGTTGCGGTAGCTCCGGTTGATCTCGAACACGCGCTCGAAGCCGCCGACGATCAGCCGCTTCAGGTAGAGCTCGGGCGCGATGCGCAGGAACATCTCCTGGTCGAGCGCGTTGTGATGCGTCTTGAAAGGCTTGGCGTTGGCGCCGCCCGGGATCGGGTGCAGCATCGGCGTCTCGACCTCGAGGAAGTCGTTGGCCACCATGAATTCGCGCAGCGCGCTCACTGCGCGGCTGCGTGCCGCAAAGCGCTCGCGTGCCGACTCGTCGGTGATCAGGTCGACATAGCGCTGGCGGTACTTCTGCTCCTGGTCGGCCATGCCGTGGAACTTGTCCGGCAGCGGGCGCAGGCTTTTCGTCAAAAGGCGCAGCTTCGTGACCTTGACCGAGAGCTCGCCGGTGCGGGTCTTGAAGGCCGAGCCTTCGGCGCCGACGATGTCGCCCAGATCCCAGTGCTTGAATTCGGCGTAGGCCTCCTCGCCGACGGCGTCGCGCGTGATGTAGAGCTGGATGCGGCCGGTCGCGTCCTGCACGGTCGCGAAGCTGGCCTTGCCCATCACCCGCTTGAGCATCATCCGGCCCGCCACACTGACCGCGATCGGATTGGCTTCGAGCAGCTCGGCGTCCGTTTCGCCATGCGCCGCAACGAGCGCCGCTGCGCGATCGGCGGGCTTGAAGTCGTTCGGGAATGCGACCCCTTTACCTTCGGCCTGCGCGGCGCGCAGCGCCTTCAGCTTTTCGCGCCGTTCGGCGATGAGCTGGTTGTCGTCGGTGGCAGGGGTGGGAATGGGGGAGGTCGAAGCGTCGGACATGGGAGAGGAGGAGGGGCGCAGGCGGTCGCGCGCGCAACCCGCCATTTTAGCCGGCCGCCCCTCGCCCTCGCCCTAAGGAATGGAGCGCGGATTACTTGGTGATGCCGGTGCGTGCGAGCAGATCGCTGACCAGTTCGAGCCGCATGAGCGGGCTGTCGAGTTCCATCAGGCGCTGCTTGAGTTCCGACTGCACCGGCAGCAGCTCGCACCAGCGGTTGGCGACCCAGCCGCAATCGCCGAAGCGGTAAGGCGGCATGATCGGCAGCCGGACGTTCTCGTTGCCCTCCATGCGGCGCCGCTCTTCCAGCGTCTGGACCAGGCGGCGCAGCGCTTCGGCTGTCGGCTGCAGGTCCTCGGGGATGGCGAGCGCAACATCATCGGACACGGTCTCGACATCGGCCGTCCAAAGCCCGTGCTTATGGAGCTCGCTGGAACGCACGCGAAAGCGGTGCGTGCCCACGCATTCGATCTGCATCAGGCCGGGCTGGGGCGCGTCGAACTCGCGGATCACGGCGAGCGTGCCAAGCGCGGCGAAGCTTTCGGCTTGCCCGCCCGCCCTGCGGACCTCCGAGCCCTGCGTGAGGCTGACCACGCCGAAGGGGGCGGCTGCCTTGTGGCACTTGCCGATCATGTCGAGGTAGCGCACCTCGAAGATGCGCAACGGCAGAAGGCCGCCGGGAAACAGCACCGTGCCGAGCGGGAACAGGGGAAGGGAATGCAGAAGGGGTTGAGTCGTCATCGATGAACCTTGCATGGCTATCATCGCATTCCGTCCACGACCGCGCGCCATGCTCTACCAGATCCCCTCGTTCCTGCTCGACGTGATCGTCGGCCTCCTCGGCGGCGCCTGCCTGCTGCGTCTCTACATGCAGTACCACCGGGTGCCATTCGGCAATCCGCTGGGGCGTTTCGTGTTCGCCGTCACCGACTGGATCGTGCTGCCCCTGCGGCGCATCGTGCCGTCGGTCAAGCGCTGGGACCTGGCGAGCGCCATGTCCGCCTGGCTGCTGGTGATGGCCAAGTTCCTGCTGCTCTGGATGCTGATGGGCAGCCTGGGCCGCTGGGCGATCCTGCCTCTGGTGTCGCTCATCGGCCTGCTGCAGCTGGCGGTGTCTGGCCTCACCGCCTTGCTGATCGTCTATGCCGTGCTGTCCTGGGTGCCGAATGCTTCGTCGATGCTGCAGGATCTGATCGGTCGGCTGGCCGAACCGCTGGTGCGGCCCCTGCGGCGCTTCATTCCGCTGGTCGGCGGCGTCGACCTGTCGCCGCTCGCCGCCATCGTCCTGCTGCAGGTCGGCGCGATCGTGCTCGGCAGCCTGATGGCCACGGCCTTCGGCCTCGGCCGATAGGCCGCTCCTCCTTCAGATCACCGCATCGGCCGGTTGGCGCAGCAGCATCGCGAGCGTGTTCGCCACCGTCTTGCGCAGCTCGCGGCGGTCGCAAATGAAGTCGATCGCGCCCTTGGTCTGCAGGAACTCGGCGCGCTGGAAGCCTTCAGGCAAGGTCACCCGCACGGTCGACTCGATCACGCGCGGTCCGGCAAAGCCGATCAGCGCCTTGGGCTCGGCGATCACGACATCGCCCACGAAGGCGAAGCCAGCGCTCACGCCGCCCATCGTCGGATCGGTCAGCACGCTGATGTAAGGCAAGCCTTTCTTGGCCAGGCGCGTGAGCGCGGCGTTGGTCTTGGCCATCTGCATCAGCGAAAGCAGGCCTTCCTGCATGCGCGCACCGCCGGTGGCGGTGAAGCAGATGAAGGGCACCTTCTGCTCGATCGCGGTCTCGACGCCGCGCACGAAGCGCTCGCCGACCACGCTGCCCATGCTGCCGCCCATGAAGTCGAACTCGAAGCAGGCGACCACCACGTTGATGCTGTGCACCGAGCCGCCCATGACCACCAGCGCGTCGGTCTCGCCGGTGTTCTCCAGCGCTTCCTTGAGCCGCTCGGGGTACTTGCGGCTGTCCTTGAACTTGAGGGCGTCGACCGGCAGCACTTCCTGGCCCACTTCGTAGCGGCCTTCGGAGTCCAGAAAGGCATCGAGCCGCGCGCGCGCGCCGATGCGGTGATGGTGGCCGCAGCTCGGGCACACATTCTGGTTGTGCTCGAGGTCCGTCTTGTAGAGAACGGTCTCGCAGCTCGGGCACTTGATCCAGAGCCCTTCGGGCATCTGGCGGCGCTCGCTCGGGTCGGTGGGGGCGATCTTGGGGGGAAGCAGTTTTTCAAGCCAGCTCATGGGGGCTCCTTGTGGTGGCGGGATTATCGGCCAGCCGCGTTCTTGGGCGTGGCGGCCGGCAAGGCATCGAGTGCCTCGCGGATTTCGGCGAGGAATTCGCGCACCAGCGGCACCACCTGATCGCGCGGCTGGCCCTCGATCAGCTGGATGATGCGGGTGCCGATCACGATCGCGTCCGCGGTGGAACCGACCGCCTGCGCGCTGCGTGCATCGCGGATGCCGAAGCCCACGCCCACCGGTAGCTTCACATGCTCGCGGATACGCGGAACCATCCTTCCTACCGCCTCGGTGTCGAGGTGGCCGGCGCCGGTCACGCCCTTGAGCGAGACGTAGTAGACGTAGCCTGTGGCGATGCGGCCGACCTGTGCTATGCGCTCGCTGGTGCTGGTCGGGGCCAGCAGGAAGATGAGGTCGATGCCGTGCGCCCGGAGCTCGGCGGCGAAGTCCTCGCATTCCTCGGGCGGGTAGTCGACGACCAGCAGGCCGTCCACGCCGGCGGCCGCCGCGTCGCGGATGAAGCTGCCCTTGCCGTGCACGCCGTCGTAGCGCTCGACCGGGTTGGCGTAGCCCATCAGCACCACCGGCGTGACGTCGTCTTTCTGCCGGAAGTCGGCGACCATGGCCAGTACCTGCTTCATGCCGACGCCCAGCGCCAGCGCCGCTTCGCCGGCCGCCTGGATCACCGGCCCGTCGGCCATCGGGTCGGAGAAGGGCACGCCGAGCTCGATCACGTCGGCGCCTGCTTCGACCATGCCGTGCATGAGCGCGGGCGTGATGTCGGCGAAGGGGAAGCCGGCGGTAACGTAGGGAATCAGCGCCCTGCGGCCGTCTTTTTTCAGGGCTTCGAAGGTGGCAGGGATGCGGCTCATGCGCGGCCTCCCTTCACGCTCAAGCCGCGCATCGACGGCCGGTCGTAGAAATCGACGCCCGAGAGGTCGGCGACCGTGCCGATGTCCTTGTCGCCGCGGCCCGAGAGATTGACCAGGATCGACTGGTCGGGGCGCATCGTCTTCGCGAGCTTCATCGCGTAGGCGAACGCATGGCTCGATTCGAGCGCGGGAATGATGCCTTCTGTGCGGCACAGGTAATGAAAGGCTTCGAGCGCCTCGGCATCGGTGATGCCCACGTACTCGGCGCGGCCGATGTCGGCCAGGTAGGCGTGCTCGGGGCCGACGCCGGGGTAGTCGAGGCCCGCGCTGATGCTGTGGGTCTCGGTGACCTGCCCGTCTTCGTTCTGCAGCAGGTAGGTGCGGTTGCCGTGCAGCACGCCGGGGCTGCCGCGCAGGATCGAGGCCGCATGCTTGCCGCTGTCCAGGCCTTCTCCTGCCGCTTCCACCCCGATGAGGCGCGTGTCCGCGAAAGGAATGTAGGGATGGAAGATGCCGATGGCATTGCTGCCGCCGCCCACGCAGGCCACCACCACGTCGGGCTGCCGGCCTTCGGCCTCGCCGGTGATGCCCTGGGCCGCCAGCATGGCGGGCATCTGCTCAATGCACTCGGTGCCGATCACGCTCTGGAAGTCGCGCACCATGGTCGGGTAGGGGTGCGGGCCGGCGACGGTGCCGATGATGTAGAAGGTGTTCTCGACGTTGGTGACCCAGTCGCGCATCGCCTCGTTGAGCGCGTCCTTCAAGGTCTTGCTGCCCGATTCCACAGGCACCACGGTCGCGCCCAGCAGATTCATGCGGTAGACGTTGGGACTTTGGCGCTTGACGTCCTGGCTGCCCATGTAGACCACGCACTCCAGGCCGTAGCGCGCGCAGATGGTGGCGGTGGCCACGCCGTGCTGGCCGGCGCCGGTCTCGGCGATCACGCGCGGCTTGCCCATGCGCTTGGCGAGCATCGCCTGGCCGATGGTGTTGTTGACCTTGTGTGCGCCCGTGTGGTTCAGGTCTTCGCGCTTCAGATAGATCTGCGCGCCGCCCATCTCGCGGCTGGTGCGCGCGGCGTGGTAGATCGGCGAGGGCCGGCCCACGAAATGCGCGAGTTCGTGGTGGAACTCGGCCTGGAACTGCGGATCGTCCTTGTACTTCGCGTAGGCGTCGCGCAATTCGTTGATCGCGTGGGTCAGCGTTTCGCTGGCGAAGGTGCCGCCGTAGATGCCGAAATGGCCGCTGGCGTCGGGTTGCTGGTAGGTGTTCATGATCTCGATCGGTGGGGCCGGCTGCCTCCTTCGATCGAGGTCGGCAGCCAGCTAGCTGAGGGCATCGGCCGCACGCACGGCGGCCACGAATTCGCGGATCTTCACGGCGTCCTTGATGCCCTTGGAGGCTTCGACGCCGGAGCTCACGTCAACGGACAGCGACTTCGCTGCCGTTCGCAAACGGCGAATGCCATCGCCCACGTTTGCAGGTGTGAGCCCACCACTCAAGACGAGGTGAGCGTCGACGACGGGTGGAAGAAGTGACCAATCGAAAGCCTTGCCGCCACCGCCATAAGCTTCGACGTGGGCGTCGAGCAGGATGGCCTGGGCGCGGGAGTAATCGGACGCGTATTTTACGAGGTCGAAGCCCGCTCCGGCCGCGCCCAGCGGAATACGGGCTGCGCGCATGAAGCGGTGGGCGCCGCGGCCGCTGGCTTCCCAGCACTGGTCGGGCGTCTCGTCACCGTGGAACTGAGCCATGGAACCGGACACGGCGGCCAGCGAGGCTGCGGCTTGGGCCACGAGCTCGTTGACGAACAGCAGCACCGGCGTCACGAAGGGCGGCAGTCGCGCAGCCAGCTGGCCGGCGCGTTCCGCCGTCACCGCGCGGGGGCTGGCCGGATAGAGCACGAAGCCCACCGCATCGGCCCCGGCATCGACCGCGGCATCCACGTCCTGCTCGCGCGTCAGCCCGCAGATCTTGATTCGCGTGCGCGCGAGGGAAGGGGCGGAACTCATGGCGGACCATCATACGCAGCGCCGGTGGCCGGCATCGTGGCCTCGGACGGAAGCCCCCAGCCGGCGGCGTAGAGTGGTCCGAGGAAGTAGAGGCCGTTCGGCGAGAAGGTCGGGGCGGCCACCACGCGGCTGCGCGCCTCCAGCACTTCGCGCATCCATTCCGCAGGTGCGTCGCCGCGGCCGATGCGCACCAGGCTGCCCATGATGTTGCGGATCATGTGATGCAGGAAGGAATCGGCCTCGAACTCGAAGTGCCAGCGGCAGCGATCGGCGTCGCCATACCGCGTGATCTCGATGCGCCGCAAATCCTTGACCGGCGAACGTGCCTGGCAGGCCGAGGCGCGGAAGGAGCTGAAGTCGTGCCGGCCCAGCAGCACAGCGGCCGCGGCACGCATTGCGTCGCCGTCGAGTTCGTACATGGACCAGCCGACGCGGCCCGTATCCAGGCTCGGGCGCACCGGCGACTGCGACAGCACGTACAGGTAGCGCCGGGCGAGCGCGCTGGCACGGCAATGGAACTGGTCGGGCACCGGCTGCGCCCATTGGACCGCGATGTCGTCGGGAAGAAATCGGTTGGTGCCCCGCACCCAGGAAAAGGGTGCGCGCTCGACGGAGGTGTCGAAATGCACCACCTGCAGCAGGGCATGGACACCGGCGTCGGTGCGCCCCGCGCAGAGGGTGGAGATGGGCTGGGCGGCGAAGCGGCCGAGCGCGGCCTCCAGCTTGTCCTGGACGGTGCGGCCCGAAGGCTGGCTCTGCCAGCCGTCGTAGGCTTGACCGTTGTAGCGGATGCCGAGGGCCAGCCTCACAGCGGGATCGGCGGCCGCATGGCCGTTCAGCGCAACTGGCCGAGCAGTTGCTTGGCTTCGGCCTTGACCTCGCCCGAGCCCTCGGAAGCCACTTCCTCGACCAGCGAGCGCGCGCCTTCGACATCGCCCAGCGCCTTCAGTTCGCGCGCCAGCGAGAGCTTGATGGCGTGCGGGCTTTCGCCGCTGTCCTCCGCCGGCTCCAGGCGGCCACGTTCGGTATCGGCGGGGGTGCGCGACAGGCCGGCCATCGAGCTCATGTCGAATTCGATGAAGCCGGAGTCGCCGGGCAGACCGGCGCGCAGGGTCGCGGGCTGCGTGAACTCTTCCTCCGAGTTCAGCGGCGCGCGTGCCGTGTTCGGCTCCAGCGCGCCCGGCGCGGTGTCGAAGTCGTTGTTGAGATCGATCTTGGCGCTCGACGCGAGAGGTGCGCTGTACTTGATCAGCGATGGGGCTGCGGCATGCTCGGCACCGTTGCGCGCGGCCGGAAGGGTGGCGTTGACCGGCGCCGCTGCAACCGGCGCAGGTGCCGGCGGCTTGCTCAAGTCGAGGTCGAAATCGAGCGGTGCGACGGAGGGCACGAAGGCCGGCGGCGGTGCGGCAGCGACAACGGGTTTTGCCACCGGGCTCGGTGTCGGCGCAGCAGCGGCCGGGGCCGGTGTGGCGGCTGCCGCAGCCAGCGTGCCGGCAAAGGCGGCCGTTTCTGCTGCCGAGACGCCTCGGCCGCCCGATTCGTACAGCGGGTTGCCCGGATCCAGGTCCTTGCCGAGTTCGACCACCCGGTTCCAGTCGGCGCCGGTGCCGCCGGTCAGCTTGTGCACATCCGAGGCCAGCGCTTCGTAGGCGCGCAGGTCGCGCCGCTTGGCGTGGATTTCGAGCAGCTTCAGATGGATGGCGGTGCGCTCGGGGTTGACGCGCAGCGCTTCGCGCAGGATCTCCTCGGCCTGCAGATCGCGGCCATAGGCCAGGTAGACATCGGCTTCGGCCACCGGATCGACATCGCCTGCATCGAGCTGGCTCGGCGAGTACGACAACGAGGAGACGACCGAATTGCCACGGTTCTTGGTGTCCACCGATTCGCCGCCGCTGGCGCCGAAGAAGGAGTCCTTGGGAATGCGGCTCTCGAGGAACACGCTGTCGTTGGCGTCGCGGCGCTTACGGCCGAGCACGCGGTAGAGCAGGAAGCCGATCAGGAGCGCGATCAGCGCAGCTGCGCCGAGCATGATGGGGTTGTCGAGCAGTTCGTCGAAGAAGCTGCGTTCCACCGGTGCGGGTGCGGGCGGCGTGGGCTTGGCTGCTGCTGGGGCGGGCACCGGTGAAGGCGCTGCTGCTGCGGATGCGGCAGCCTCGGGCGGCGTGGTCGTGGCGGCCGGCGGCGTTGCCGGGGCTTCCGCCGGGGCCGTTGCGGCAGGCGCAACGACGGCCGGAAGAGCGGGGATGGCCGGGCTGGCTGCAGGCGCTGCGGCCGTGGGAGCCGGGGCCGAACCCGTCGCGGGCGGGGTCGCCGCCGGCGCTGCCGCCGACGGTGCCGGTGCAACCGGTGCAGGTGCCGCGGCCGGAGCGGCACCGCCTGCCGTTGCGGGCGATCCGCTCGCGGCCTGCAGCTTGTTCAGCTCGCTGATGTTCTTGGACAGCTCGGCAACGCGCGTGCTGCTTTCCTGGGCCTGGCGAGCCTTGGCCAGCTGTTCTTCGGTCTGCCGGCCGGCGACCGCGCCCCCTTGGGTGATCTTGAGCTTGTCGGCGGCCGCATTCGCAGCGTTGCGGTCCTCGACGTTGGCCTGGAGCTTGCCCGAGGCCTGGCGGTCGGCGTCGGCGACGCGCGAAGCGGGTGCGTTCTCGGCCAGGCGGCGGCGGTACTCGCCGAAATCGCGGCTTTGCGCGGTCACGGTGCGCCGGGCTTCAGGGGCCGGCACGGTGCCGGCTTGCGCTGCGCTCGGCACATCGAGCACGGCACCGGCCTTGATGCGGTTGACATTGCCGCCGATGAAGGCATCTGGATTGGCGCGCAGCAGCGCCACCAGCATCTGGTCGAGCGACACGTCGGCCGGTTTGTACGCGCCGGCGATCTTGCTGGCGGTATCGCCGGGCTGCACCGTCACCTGCTGGTCGCCGCTGCCGGTGCGCACCGTGCTGTCGGCTTGCGTCGGGGCTGCCGGAGCCGCCGCTGCTGCCGCGGGCGCGGGGCGTTCGCGGCGGGCCGGGGCTTGCACGACGGCGGGAGCGGTGCTCCGAGATGGCGCGGTGATCTGCGGCGCGATCGGGGCGATCGGGGCGGCGGCCGTGGCGGTCCGGCTCTTGGGCGGGTCGAGCAGCACCGTGTAGTCGCGCACGACGCGGCCGGAATTCCAGGTCGCTTCCAGCAGCAGGTCGATGAAGGGCTCGCTGAGCATGCGATTGCTGCTGAGCCTCACCACGTAGCGGCCATCGGCGCGGCGCTGCAGATTGGTTCGCACGTCTGCCAGGGCGGCGTTGTAGGGCACGCCGGCGGCGTTGAATGCGTCGGCCGAGGCGATCTTGACCTTCAGGCCATCGGCCTCGGCCGGCGTGATCTCGGTGACCTCGATTTCGGCCCGCAGCGGCTCGCCCAAGGCCGATTGCACATTGAGGCGTCCGAGCGCAAGCGCGGCCGCATCGGTGCTGATCGCGCCCAGGGCCAGAGCGACCGCGGCACTGAGAAGTGAGAGCTGACACCGACCTGAAATCGTCGGAGTCGGGCAAGTGGCCGGGAGGCGGGCCGCAGGCAACGGATGTCGTGTCATGCTGGTAGGGGGCAGCGCGGCCCAAAAGTGTAAGAGGACGTTAACATCAACACCCCGCACTGACAAGGCGACAGGCCTTATCTACCCAGTGCGCGCCAACTTCGGGGCGCTTTCTGCGTTGCGGCACCGCAACGTCGGGCGTCCAAAGGGCACCCGACATCGCTTCAGGCCTCGAGCAGGATGCGCAGCATGCGCCGCAGCGGCTCCGCCGCACCCCACAGCAGCTGGTCGCCGATGGTGAAGGCGCCGACGTACTCGGGGCCCATGGCGAGCTTGCGTACCCGGCCCACCGGAATGCTCATGGTGCCCGTCACCGCCACCGGTGTCAGGTCCTTGAGCGTGGCGTCGCGGTTGTTCGGCACCACCTTGACCCAGTCGTTGTCGGCCGCGATCAGTGCTTCGATATCGGCGACCGGCACATCCTTCTTGAGCTTGAATGTCAGCGCCTGGCTATGGCAGCGCATCGCGCCGATACGCACGCAGAAGCCGTCGACCGGCGTCGCGGCCGTTCCGAAGCCTGCGCCCTGGCCGAGGATCTTGTTGGTTTCGGCGCCGGCCTTCCACTCTTCCTTGCTGATGCCGTCGCCGAGATCCTTGTCGATCCACGGGATCAGGCTGCCGCCGAGCGGTGCGCCGAAATTGGCCGTTTCGGCCGCGCTCAGCGACTGCTGCTTGGCCAGCACCTTGCGGTCGATCTCGAGGATCGCCGACTTCGGATCGTCCAGGAGCGCACGCACTTCGCCGTTGATCGAGCCGAACTGCGTGAGCAGCTCGCGCATGTGCTGCGCGCCGCCGCCCGAGGCGGCCTGGTAGGTCATGCTGGTCATCCACTCGACCAGGCCGGCCTTGTAGAGGGCGCCGACGCCCATCAGCATGCAACTCACGGTGCAATTGCCACCGATCCAGTTCTTGCCCCCCTTGGCGAGCGCCTGCTGGATCACCGGCAGGTTGACCGGATCGAGCACGATGATCGCGTCATCGTTCATGCGCAGGGTGGAGGCGGCGTCGATCCAGTGGCCGTTCCAGCCCGCGGCGCGCAACTTGGGGAAGACCGCGCTGGTGTAGTCGCCGCCCTGGGCGGTGATGACGATGTCGCACTTCCGGAGTGCCTCGATGTCGTGCGCGTCCTTCAGCGTGGTTTCGTTCTTCGCCATCGCCGGGGCCTTGCCGCCGGTGTTGGAGGTGGAGAAGAAAAGCGGCTCGATCAGTCCGAAGTCGCCTTCGGCCTGCATGCGGTCCATGAGGACCGAGCCGACCATGCCGCGCCAGCCCACGAGGCCGACCAGAGGTTGAGTTGCGTTCGCCATTTCAATTTGCCCTTGTGAAAAAAGAAAGCTGTCTTTTCTTTGCGCCCGGCTCGTCAGAGCCGGGGGAGGGCGTGACGAAGCAGGCTGCGGTTAGCCGGTAATCGTCTTTTTGGTGATGACTGCCACCACGGCGTCGCCCATTTCGCGGGTGCCGACCTTGGTCGTGCCCGCGGACCAGATGTCTGCCGTACGCAAACCCTGGGCCAGCACGTGCTTGACTGCCGACTCGATACGGTCGGCAGCCTCGGGTTGGTTCAGGGAAAAGCGGAGCATCATGGCAGCGGACAGGATTGTAGCCAAAGGATTGGCAACCCCTTTGCCGGCAATGTCGGGCGCGCTGCCGTGGCTGGGCTCGTAGAGGCCCTGGTTGCCGGCGTTGAGCGAGGCGGAGGGCAGCATGCCGATCGAGCCCGTCAGCATGGCGGCCTCGTCCGACAGGATGTCGCCGAACATGTTGCCGGTGACGACCACGTCGAATTTCTTGGGCGCCTTGACCAACTGCATCGCGGCGTTGTCGACGTACATGTGGTCGAGCTCGACGTCGGGGTATTCCTTTCCGACCTCGGTCACGATGTCCTTCCAGAACTGGAAGGTTTCGAGCACGTTGGCCTTGTCGACGCTGGTCACGCGCTTGCTGCGCTTGCGTGCCGCCTGGAAGGCGACGTGGGCGATGCGCTCGACCTCGGGGCGCGAATAGCGCATGGTGTCGAAGGCTTCCTCGGCGCCGGGGAAGTGGCCGTCGACAGCGGTGCGGCGGCCGCGCGGCTGGCCGAAATAGATGTCGCCGGTCAGTTCGCGGATGATCAGGATGTCCAGGCCCGCGATCAGTTCGGGCTTCAGGCTCGAGGCGCTGACCAGCTGTTCGTAGCAGATCGCCGGGCGGAAGTTGGCGAACAGGCCGAGGTTCTTGCGCAGGCCCAGGATGGCCTGCTCGGGTCGCAGCGAACGCTCCAGCCTGTCGTACTTCCAGTCGCCCACCGCGCCGAACAGCACGGCGTCGGCCTCCTTGGCGAGCTTGAGTGTGGCTTCGGGCAGCGGATGGCCGTGGGCCTCGTAGGCTGCACCGCCGACCAGGGCCGATTCCATCTCGAAGGAGAGGTCGAGCGTGTCGAGCACGCGAATGGCTTCGGCAACGATTTCGGTGCCGATGCCGTCACCGGGAAGAACTGCGATTTTCATGAAGTTGTTCTGGAGAAGTGGAAGGGGTCAGGCGATCAACTGGTGGCTGAGCCAGGGCTTCTGCGCCAGGCGCTCGGCCTCGAAAGCCTCGATCTTGTCCTTGTGGCGCAGCGTCAGGCCGATGTCGTCCAGGCCGTTGATCAGGCAGTACTTGCGGAAGGCCTGGACCTCGAAAGGCAGCTCGCTGCCGTCGGGCTTGACGATCACCTGCCGCTCGAGGTCGATGGTGAGGCTGTAGCCCGGAAAGGCGAAGGTCTCGTCGAAGAGCTGGGCGACCTGCGACTCGCTCAGAACGATCGGCAGCAGGCCGTTCTTAAAGCTGTTGTTGAAGAAGATGTCGGCATAGCTGGGGGCGATGATGGCGCGGAAGCCGTACTGGTCGAGCGCCCAGGGCGCGTGCTCGCGGGAAGACCCGCAGCCGAAGTTCTGGCGCGCGAGCAGGATCGAGGCACCCGCGTAGCGCGGCTGGTTCAGCACGAAGTCGGGGTTCGGTTTGCGCGACTTCGGATCCTGGCCCGGCTCGCCCGGATCGAGGTAGCGCCAGGCGTCGAACAGGTTGGGGCCGAAGCCGGTCTTCCTGATCGACTTCAGGAACTGCTTCGGAATGATCGCGTCGGTGTCGACGTTCTCGCGGTCCATCGGCGCCACGAGGCCCTTGTGCACGGTGAATTTCTGCATGGTGTCTGGCTCCTCAGGCGAATTGGCGGACGTCGACGAAATGGCCGTGCACCGCAGCGGCCGCGGCCATGGCCGGGCTCACCAGGTGGGTGCGGCCGCCGGCGCCCTGCCGGCCTTCGAAATTGCGGTTGCTGGTGGAGGCGCAGCGCTCGCCCGGCTCCAGCCGGTCGGCGTTCATCGCCAGGCACATCGAACACCCCGGCTCGCGCCATTCGAAGCCCGCGGCCTTGAAGATCTGGTCCAGCCCCTCGCGTTCGGCCTGCTCCTTCACGAGGCCGGAGCCCGGAACGACCATCGCGAGCTTGACGTTCTTTGCGACCTTCTGGCCCAGCTTCTTGACCATGGCCGCGGCTTCGCGCATGTCCTCGATGCGGCTGTTGGTGCAGGAGCCGATGAACACCTTGTCGATGAGGATGTCGTTCATCGGCTTGTTCGGCTCCAGGCCCATGTAGGTCAGCGCGCGCTCGATGGCGCCGCGCTTGTTGGCGTCCTTTTCCTTGTCCGGATCGGGCACGCGGCCGTCCACCGGCACCACCATCTCGGGTGAAGTGCCCCAGGTGACTTGCGGCTTGATCTGCGCGGCGTCGAGTTCGACCACGGTGTCGAAATGCGCATTGGCATCCGAATGCAGCGTCTTCCAGTAGGCGACGGCCTGGTCCCATTCGACGCCCGTGGGCGCGAGCGGGCGGCCCTTGACGTAGGCGATGGTCTTCTCGTCCACCGCCACCAGTCCGGCGCGCGCACCGGCCTCGATCGCCATGTTGCACACGGTCATGCGGCCTTCCATGCTGAGGTCGCGGATCGCCGAGCCGGCGAATTCGATCGTGTAGCCGGTGCCGCCTGCGGTGCCGATCCTGCCGATGATCGCCAGCACGATGTCCTTGGCGGTACAGCCCGGCGCCAGCTTGCCCTCGACCTTGACGAGCAGGTTCTTTGCCTTCTTGGCGAGCAGCGTCTGGGTCGCCATCACGTGCTCGACCTCGCTGGTGCCGATGCCGTGCGCCAGTGCGCCGAAGGCGCCGTGCGTGGAGGTGTGCGAATCGCCGCACACCACCGTCATGCCCGGCAGCGTGGCGCCCGACTCGGGGCCGATCACATGCACGATGCCCTGGCGCTTGCTCAGGAAGGGGAAGAAGGCGGCGGCGCCGAATTCCTTGATGTTGCTGTCCAGCGTGGTGATCTGCTCGCGGCTGACGGGATCGGCGATGCCGTCGTAGCCGCGCTCCCAGTTCGTGGTCGGCGTGTTGTGGTCAGCCGTGGCCACCACCGAGCTGATGCGCCACAGCTTGCGGCCGGTTTCCCGCAGCCCCTCGAAGGCCTGCGGGCTGGTCACTTCGTGGACAAGGTGGCGGTCGATGTAGAGGATCGAGGTGCCGTCTTCCTCGGTGTGGACGACGTGTTCGTCCCAGAGCTTGTCGTAGAGCGTGCGTGCCATGGTCATGGTCTCTTTCGTGGGGAGGGTGATTGTCTTATGCGGCCAGCTGGTCGGGCGCCGACGCCGGCGCCTGCAGGTGCTTGACGAGCATGCGCGCCGCGACCGGCAGCGTCGAGAAATCGCGTGCCACCAGGCGGATCTCGCGCGCGGCCCAGGCGTCGTTCAGCGCCACGCTCGTCAGGCCGCGGCCGATGCCGCCTTGCATCAGTTCGAAGGCGCGCAGCGGCATCACGCCGATGCCGAGGCCGTTCTCGATCATTCGGCACATGGCGTCGAGGCCCGTCACGTGGATGCGCAGCTTGATCGTGCGATTGGCAGTCAGCGCGGCCTGGTGCATCGCGACGTAGATCGAGCTGTTGGTGTGCAGGCCGACGTGGTCGACATCGAGCGAGTCCGCGAAATCGATCGCGCGCTGCGCCGCCAGCGGATGGCCGGCAGGCACGATCAGCACCAGCGAATCGTGGCGGTACGGCAGGCTCTGCAATTCGCTCGTGCCTTCGGGAACGTGGCAGATGCCGAGGTCGGCGGCGCCCTCGTGCACGGCGCGCACCACCTCGCTGCTGAGGTGCTCTTCCAGGTCGATCTTGATCGCGTCGTGCTCGCGCGTGAAAGCGCCGAGGTCCTCGGGCAGGAACTGCACGATGGCGGAGATGTTCGCGTGCACCCGAACATGGCCGCGCACGCCGTCGGCGTATTCGCTCAGCTCGCCCTGCATCTTCTCCAGGCTGTAGAGCACCGAGCGTGCGTGGTGAAGAAGGCTCTCGCCGGCGGGCGTCAGGTCGACGCCGCGCGCATGGCGATAGAGCAGGGGAGTGCCGAGGGTGGCTTCGAGATCCGAGAGCCGCTTGCTGATGGCCGAAGCCGCGATGAATTCGCGCTCCGCCGCGCGTCCGATGCTGCCGAGCTCGCAGACGGCCACGAACAACTGCAGCGACGTGAGGTCGATGCGGCGGGCGAAGCTGCGTTCTGAGGAGGTCATACGGGGCTTGGCATCTCGTATGGAGATGGAGCCCCGTATTTTCCTTCGGTTTCTAAGGAGGAGTCATCGCGATGTGCGATGACATTAGTGTCGGCGTGCGATGGGCGAGCGCGTCTTTATTGCTTCTTCTTGCCCGAATCCTCCATCTTTTCCCCGGCCTTCTGCACGTCCTGGCCGGCGCCTCTCCAGGTGTTGCAGCCGGCCAGCGGCACGGACAGGGTGAAAGCGATGGCGACCAGTGCGGCAAGTTTCTTCATGGCGGAACTCCTTCTGTTTGGGTGCCTTGCAGCCTATGCCCCCCTGACCGGCACTGCGTGTCAGCCAAGACGCAAAAAAGCTGCCCGAGGGCAGCTTTCCGAGGTGAGCGCGAAGACGAGGTTCAGCGCTGGGCGATGGGTTGCACGTCGCGCTTGGGCGAGCCTTCGAAGAGCTGGCGCGGACGGCCGATCTTGTACTCCGGGTCGCCGATCATCTCGTTGAGCTGGGCGATCCAGCCGACGGTGCGCGCGAGCGCGAAGATCGCGGTGAAGAGCGGCACCGGAATGCCGATCGCGCGCTGCACGATGCCCGAATAGAAGTCGACGTTCGGGTAGAGCTTGCGCGAAACGAAATATTCGTCTTCGAGCGCGATCTTCTCGAGCGCCATCGCGAGCTTGAACAGCGGATCGTTTTCGAGGCCCAGCTCGCTCAGCACTTCCTTGCAGGTTTCCTGCATCAGCTTGGCGCGCGGATCGTAGTTCTTGTAGACGCGGTGTCCGAAGCCCATCAGCTTGACGTTCGAGCTCTTGTCCTTCACCTGCTTGATGAACTCGCCGATCTTGTCGACGCCGCCCGCCTTCTGGATGTCGTGGAGCATGTTGAGCGCCGCTTCGTTGGCGCCGCCGTGGGCCGGGCCCCAGAGGCAGGCCACGCCCGCCGCGATGGCTGCGAAGGGGTTGGTGCCCGAAGAGCCGCACAGGCGCACGGTCGAGGTCGAGGCGTTCTGCTCATGGTCCGCATGCAGGATGAAGATGCGGTCGAGGGCGCGCTCGAGCACCGGGCTCACCTTGTATTCCTCGCAGGGCGTCGCGAACATCATGTGCAGGAAGTTGCCTGCATAGCTGAGATCGTTCTTCGGGTACATGTAGGGCTGGCCGATCGTGTACTTGTAGGCCATGGCCACCAGCGTCGGCATCTTCGCGATCAGGCGGATCGCGGCGATCTCGCGGTGCTTCGGATTGTTGATGTCCGTGCTGTCGTGATAGAAGGCCGACAGCGCGCCGACCAGGCCGGTCATGATGGCCATCGGGTGCGCATCGCGGCGGAAGCCGCGCAGGAAGAACTGCATCTGCTCGTTGACCATCGTGTGGTTGGTCACGAGCTTGGTGAAGTCGGCCTTCTGCGTCGTATTGGGCAGTTCGCCGTACAGAAGCAGGTGGCAGGTCTCGAGAAAGTCGCAGTTGGTCGCGAGCTGCTCGATCGGATAGCCGCGGTAGAGCAGTTCGCCCTTGTCGCCGTCGATGTAGGTGATGGCCGACTCGCACGATGCCGTCGACATGAAGCCCGGGTCATAGGTAAACATGCCGGTCTGGGCATAGAGCTTGCGGATGTCGATCACGTCGGGGCCCATGGTGCCCTTGTAGATCGGCAGCTCGACGTTCTGTCCGCCATTGCTGAACGACAGGGTGGCCTTGGTCTCGGATGCTTTCATTGCGAGTGTCTTTCAAAGAATATTCAGGAAGATTGGGATTGCGCGCCGTCGGTGCGCATCAGCTGCAGGAGTTCGATCACGTCGGCCCCGGCCCATTCGGGCTCGGGTTCCTTTCTTCGAAGCAGCAGGTCGAGCAGATCGTTGTCCGACAGGTCCATCAATGTCTCCAGTGCCTGCGCCTGCCCGCAGGTCAGACCTTCTTCATGCCGCTCGAAGAAGCGCGCGATGAAGAGGTCGTTTTCGAGCAAGCCGCGCCGGCAGCGCCATCTCAGCTTGCTCAGCGCGCGCTCGCTGATCGGCTGCCGGAGGTCGGTGGCGGATTGCATGGTCTTGAAAGTTCAGATGGCGCGGCGCACCATCAGTTCCTTGATCTTGCCGATCGCCTTGGTCGGGTTCAGGTTCTTCGGGCACACGTCGACGCAATTCATGATCGTGTGGCAGCGGAACAGGCGGTATGGGTCTTCGAGGTTGTCCAGTCGCTCGGCGGTGGCCTCGTCGCGGCTATCGGCGATGAAGCGGTAGGCCTGCAGCAGGCCGGCCGGACCGACGAACTTGTCCGGGTTCCACCAGAAGCTCGGGCAGCTGGTCGAGCAGCTCGCGCACAGGATGCATTCGTAGAGCCCGTTGAGCTCGTCGCGCTCTTCGGGCGACTGCAGGCGCTCCTTTTCGGGCGGCACCGTGTCGTTCTGCAGGTACGGCTTGATCGAGTTGTACTGCTTGAAGAACTGCGTCATGTCCACGATGAGGTCGCGGATCACCGGCAGCCCGGGCAGCGGCTTCAGCACGATCGTGCCCTTGAGCGTGAGCATGTTGGTCAGGCAGGCGAGGCCGTTCTTGCCGTTGATGTTCATCGCGTCCGAGCCGCAGACGCCTTCGCGGCAGGAGCGGCGGAACGACAGCGTCGGATCCTGCGCCTTGAGCTTCATCAGGGCATCGAGCAGCATGCGTTCGTGCCCGTCGAGTTCGATCTCGACGGTCTGCATGTAGGGCTTAGCGTCCTTGTCCGGGTCGTAGCGGTAGATCTGGAATGTGCGCTTCATCGTGAAAACCTTGAGATATGTTCTTAGAAAGTACGGACCTTGGGAGGCACGGACTCGACCGTCAGCGGCTTGAGCTTGACGGGCTTGTAGGACAGGCGGTTGTCCTGGCTGTACCAAAGCGTGTGCTTCATCCAGTTGGCGTCGTCGCGGCCCAGCGGCGCAACGGGATCGTCGGAGGGACGCTCGTAGTCTTCGACCGTGTGGGCGCCGCGGCACTCCTTGCGCGCCGCCGCCGAGACCATGGTGGCCTGCGCCACCTCGATCAGGTTGTCGACTTCCAGTGCCTCGATGCGCGCGGTGTTGAAGACGCGCGACTTGTCCTTCAGCGTGACCTTGGCTACGCGCTCGCGCACGGCGGCAATCTTCTTGACGCCTTCGTCCATGGAAGCCTGCTTGCGGAACACGGCGGCGTGCTGCTGCATCACCGAGCGGATCTCGTTGGCCACGTCCTGCGCGTATTCGCCCGAGGTCGAGGCTTCGAGCTGGTTCAGGCGTTCCAGCGTGCGGTCGGCGGCATTGGCCGGCAGCGGCTTGTGTTCCTTCAGCTTGTCGTTGAACTCGACGATATGGTTGCCGGCCGCGCGGCCGAACACCAGCAGGTCGAGCAGCGAATTGGTGCCCAGGCGGTTGGCGCCGTGAACGCTCACGCAGGAGCACTCGCCCACGGCGTAGAGGCCGTTGATCACTGCGCTGTTGTCCTCGCCCTTCTGGATCACGACCTGGCCGTTGATGTTGGTCGGAATGCCGCCCATCTGGTAGTGGATGGTCGGCACCACGGGGATCGGCTCCTTCGTGATATCGACGTTGGCGAAGTTGACGCCGATCTCGTACACCGAGGGCAGGCGCTTGTGGATGGTCTCGGCACCGAGGTGGTCGAGCTTCAGCAGCACGTAGTCCTTGTTCGGGCCGCAGCCGCGGCCTTCCTTGATTTCCTGGTCCATCGAGCGCGAGACGAAATCGCGCGGCGCCAGGTCCTTCAAGGTCGGCGCGTAGCGCTCCATGAAGCGTTCGCCGTTGCTGTTGAGCAGGATCGCGCCTTCGCCGCGGCAGCCTTCGGTCAGCAGCACGCCCGCGCCGGCCACGCCGGTCGGGTGGAACTGCCAGAACTCCATGTCCTGCAGCGGAATGCCCGAGCGCGCCGCCATGCCGAGGCCGTCGCCGGTGTTGATGAAGGCGTTGGTCGAGGCGGCGAAGATGCGGCCCGCGCCGCCGGTGGCCAGCAGCACGGTCTTGGCCTGCAGGATGTGCAGGTCGCCGGTTTCCATCTCGAGAGCGGTCACGCCGACCACGTCGCCCTCGGCGTCGCGGATCAGGTCGAGCGCCATCCACTCGACGAAGAACTGGGTGCGCGCCTCGACGTTCTTCTGGTAGAGCGTGTGCAGCATCGCGTGGCCGGTGCGGTCGGCCGCCGCGCAGGCGCGCTGCACCGGCTTCTCGCCGTAGTTGGCGGTGTGGCCGCCGAAGGGGCGCTGGTAGATGGTGCCGTCCGGATTGCGGTCGAAGGGCATGCCGAAATGCTCGAGCTCGTACACCACCTTCGGCGCTTCGCGGCACATGAACTCGATCGCGTCCTGGTCGCCGAGCCAGTCGGATCCCTTGATCGTGTCGTAGAAGTGGTAGTGCCAGTTGTCCTCGCTCATGTTGCCGAGCGAGGCACCGACGCCGCCTTGCGCCGCGACGGTGTGCGAACGGGTCGGGAACACCTTGGACAGCACGGCCACGTTGAGGCCGGCGCGCGCCAGTTGCAGCGAGGCGCGCATGCCGGAGCCGCCGGCGCCGACGATGACGACGTCGAACTTGCGCTTGGTGATTTGTTCTTTGGTATAGGACATGGGGTCAGACTCTCCAGAGCACTTGAATGGCCCAACCCGCGCACGCTACAAGCCAGACGATCGTGAAAACCTGCAAAACGAGACGGATGCCGACCGGCTGGACGTAGTCCATCCAGACGTCGCGCATGCCGACCCATACGTGATAGAGCAACGAAGCGATCACGGTGAAGGTGAGCACCTTCATCCACTGCGAAGCGAAGATGCCGGCCCATGTGTCGTAGCCGATCGGCCCGCGCGTGAAGAGCACCTGCACGAGCAGGATGATGGTGAAGAGCGCCATCAGGGCACCCGTGATGCGTTGGCTGAGCCAGTCGCGCAGACCGTAATGCGCACCGACGACGACGCGCTTGGAGCCGTAGTTCACAGACATCTCGTGCTCCTTTTCAGTAGAGGCCGAACAGCTTGGCGCCGAGGACCAGGGTCAGCAGGATGCTGATGGCCAGCGTCGCGATCGCCGAGCTCTGCCCGAACTCCTTGTTCACGGCGGCATGACTCACGTCCATCCACAGATGGCGCAGGCCGGCGACGAAGTGGTGCAGGTAGGCCCAGATCAGCGCCAGCACCACCAGCTTCAAGAACCAGCCCGGAACGAAACCAAGGCCGCTGTTGAAGGCGGCCTTGAAGCGGGCGTAGGAATACTCGGAAGACACGGAGGTGTCGAACATCCAGATGACGAAGGGAAGCAGCAGGAACATCAGCACACCGCTCACGCGATGAAGAATCGACACGATGCCGGCCGGCGGAAGCCGGTAGGTGGTCAGGTCGGTGAAGGCGTTGATGTTGCGGAACTCGCGCCGCGGCGGTCGGGGTGGTGTGGCCAGCTCTGTCATGGGGGCTTTCGGTATATTTTTCGAGGGGCGGCTTGTTCTTTGGCGGAAATGCAAACAACGCAAAATTCTATTGCAACGCACCATCGCGCTGGCTGCGCTGCGAAGTCATCGCACTGCTTCGCTCGGATGCTATTGATTCGATAGCGGCGGTGCGGAACGGTCAGCCGAGTTCATTGCGATAGTGGTGCGTGTCGGTGCGATAGAGGCCGCGGCGCAGTTCCATCGGCGTGTCGTGATAGGTATGGGCCACGCGCTCCACGCTCAGAAGCGGCGTGGCCGTGGACACGGCGAGCAGCGCAGCCTGCGCCGCATCCGGCAGCACAGCGCGGATCTTTTCTTCGGCGCGCACCATGCGCACGCCGAACTCGGTCTCGAACATCGCGTACATGGGACCGCGCCAGGCGTTCAGTCGCTCCGCCGTCAGGCCCTTGAAGGGCGCACCCGGCAGCCAGAGATCTTCGAGGATGGTCGGCGTGCCGCGGTACGCCAGCACGCGCCGGACCTGCAGCACGGCATCGCCGGTGCGAAGCGCCAGCAGGCGCGCGATGTCGGCGGTGGCGCGCAGCCGCTTGCAGTCGACGATCTCGCGCTCGGCCGGGCCCTCGCTGTCGACGTCGCCGCTGTCGGGCACGAGTTTCAGAAAGCGGTACTGGACGTGCTGCTCGGCATGCGTGGCGACGAAGGTGCCCTTGCCCTGGCGGCGCACGACCAGGTTCTCGGCCGCGAGCTCGTCGATGGCCTTGCGAACCGTGCCCTGGCTCACGCGAAAGCGCGCGGCGAGCTCGATTTCGCTCGGGATCGGCTCGCCGGGCTTCCACTCCCCGGTGTGCAGGCTCTGCAGGATCAAGGACTTGATCTGCTGGTAGAGCGGGCTGAACGAAGGCGTCAGCTCGGCAAGCGCGGTGGGGGAGGTGCTCATGTGGGCCGACATCTTATATAAGACACAAGACTGGCGCCATCGAAAGCGCAAATCGGCATAAAATCTTCGCCGGCCTTTGCGCCCGGGCGGATCGCCCGGCCCGACCTCCGCGGCCGCATCCGCGACCGCGCACCGTTTACATCACATCCTGGAGTTTTCCCATGAGCAAGAAGCCTGTTCGCGTTGCCGTCACTGGTGCCGCCGGCCAAATCGGTTATGCCCTGCTGTTCCGCATCGCCTCCGGCGAAATGCTCGGCAAGGACCAGCCGGTCATCCTGCAACTGCTCGAGATCCCGGACGAGAAAGCCCAGAAGGCGCTCAAGGGCGTGATCATGGAGCTCGAAGACTGCGCCTTCCCGCTGCTCGCCGGCGTGATCCCCACCGGCGATCCGCTGGTCGCCTTCAAGGATGCCGACTACGCGCTGCTGGTCGGCGCCCGCCCGCGCGGCCCCGGCATGGAGCGCGCCGACCTGCTGGCCGCCAACGCCCAGATCTTCACGGCCCAGGGCAAGGCCCTCGACCAGGTCGCGAGCCGCAACGTCAAGGTGCTGGTGGTCGGCAACCCCGCCAACACCAATGCCTACATCGCGATGAAGAGCGCTCCCAGCCTGCCGCGCAAGAACTTCACCGCCATGCTGCGCTTGGACCACAACCGCGCCGCCAGCCAGATCGCCGCCAAGACCGGCACCGCCGTCGGCGACATCGAGAAGCTCACCGTCTGGGGCAACCACTCGCCCACGATGTACGCGGACTACCGTTTCGCCACGGTCGGCGGCAAGAGCGTCAAGGACCTCATCAACGACCAGGTCTGGAACGCCGATGTGTTCCTGCCCACCGTGGGCAAGCGCGGCGCCGCGATCATCGAAGCGCGCGGCCTGTCCTCGGCCGCTTCAGCTGCCAACGCCGCCATCGACCACATGCGCGACTGGGCCCTGGGCTCCAAGGGCAAGTGGGTCACCATGGGCATCGCGTCGGACGGCCAGTACGGCATTCCGAAGGACGTGATCTTCGGTTTCCCGGTCACCACCGAGAACGGCGAGTACAAGCTGGTCGAGGGTCTCGAGATCGACGCCTTCAGCCAGGAGCGCATCGACAAGACGCTGAAGGAACTGCAGGACGAGCAAGCCGGCGTGGCCCACCTCCTCTAAGCCGTCTTCACCCGAATGCTCGACTGGAACCCTGCGCTCTACCGTCGCTACGAGGACGAGCGCACGCGCCCCGCACAGGAGCTGCTGGCGCGCGTTCCGTTGACCGGGGCGGCCCGCGTGGTCGACCTCGGCTGCGGGCCGGGCAATTCCACCGAGCTGCTGGTGCAGCGTTTCAGCGGTGCCGCCGTCGTCGGCACCGACAATTCCGAAGCCATGCTGGTCAGCGCGCGCGAGCGCCTGCCCCAGGCCCGCTTCGAACTCAGCGACATCGCGCGCTGGCAGCCTGAGCTGCCGCCCGATCTCATCTATGCCAATGCCTCTTTGCAATGGGTACCCGACCACGAGACGCTGATTCCGCGCTTGTTCGCTGCATTGGCGCCAGGTGGCGTGCTGGCCATCCAGATGCCCGACAACCGCGAGGAGTCCACGCACCGGCTGATGCGTGAAGTCGCGGCCGAGGCGCCGTGGGCTCAAGCGATCGGCGATGCGGACAAGCTGCGCACGATGCTGCTGCCGATCGACGGCTACTACGACCTGCTGGCGGCCGATGCGGCACAGGTCGACGTCTGGCGCACCGCCTACCAGCATCCGATGGCTTCTGCCGCGGCGATCGTCGAGTGGGTGCGGGGCACCGGCCTCAAGCCCTTCGTCGATCGGCTGCCGGCCGAGCTGCAAGCCAGCTACCTGGCCGCCTACGAGCGGCGAGTCGATGCGGCCTATCCGCCGCGCGCCGACGGCAAGCGCCTGCTGGCCTTCCCGCGCATGTTCATCGTGGCGCGGCGTAAGCCATGAACACCTCTTCGGCGCATCCGCGGGACGTGCTGCTCGGCGCACAGGCCGGTGCCGTCGTGCTGCCCGTGTGCGACCACTACAGCGGCGTCGAGTCGCGCATGCGCAAGAGCCTGGCGCTGCAGGCCGAGATGGCGCAGGAGTTCGGCGCCTGCGTGTTCGACGTCACGCTCGACTGCGAAGACGGCGCGCCGGTGGGCGGCGAAGCCGAGCATGCCGCGCTGGTCACCGAACTCGCGCTGGCCGCGACGTCCGGCATGCGCGTGGGCGTGCGGGTGCACCCGGTGGACCACCCGGCCTTCGCCGGCGACGTGGTCACCATCGCAGGGCGCGCCGGCCATCGGCTGAGCCACCTGATGGTGCCCAAGGTCGAATCGGCCGACGACGTGCGCGAAGCGGCCGAGGCCCTCAACGCCGCCGGTGCCGAAGCGGTGCCGCTGCACGTGCTGATCGAATCGCCGCTGGCGGTGCACCATGCCTTCGACATCGCCGCCCATCCGCGCGTCCAGTCGCTGAGCTTCGGCCTGATGGATTTCGTCTCGGCGCACGGCGGCGCGATCCCGGCCGAGGGCATGGGCGCGGCGGGGCAGTTCACGCATCCGCTGGTGGTGCGCGCCAAGCTGGCCATCGCCTCGGCCGCGCACGCGCACGGCAAGGTGCCGTCGCATTGCGTCGTAACCGAATTCAACGACATCGACGCGATGCGTGCCGCCGCGAAGAAGGCGGCCGGCGAGTTCGGCTACACGCGCATGTGGAGCATCCATCCGAACCAGATCCGTCCCATCCTCGAGGCCTTCGCGCCCGACGAGCGGCAGATTCAAATGGCTACAAAAATCATAGCGGCTGCGGCTGCTGCGGATTGGGCGCCGGTCAGTTTTGATGGCACATTGCACGACCGCGCAAGCTACCGTCATTTCTGGCAGGTACTTTCGCGTGCACACGCCACCGGCCGTGTGCTGCCGCCCGACGCGCAAGCATGGTTTGCGCCGGCGTCCTCCTGAAAACCGAACCCCTCCAAAGGAAAGACCTCATGAAGAAACTCGCTCTCGCCGCTGCCGTCGCATTGGCACTGCCGTTCGCCGCGGTCGCCCAAAGCTCGGGCAGCGCCCCTGCGAAGCCGGCCGCAAAACCGGCCGGCACGACAGCCGAGAAGGCGCCGCCGAAGAAGCGCCAAGTCACGCGCAAGGCGGCCAAGGCCGTCGAGGAAGTGACGCCGATCAGCGAGGACGCCAATGTCACGCTGACCGATGCCGACCTCGAAGTGGCGAAGCGCGTGCACACGGGCAAGATCCAGTGCGAACTGGGCGCCGACGTCACTGTGACCGCCGACGACAAGAAGCCCGGCTTCTTCACCGTCTCGACCAAGGGCGCGCGCTATCGCATGCATCCGGTCGAAAGCCGCACCGGTGCGATCCGCCTCGAAGACCCCAAGGCCGGCGCGATGTGGTTGCAGATCGCCAACAAGTCGATGCTGATGAACCAGAAGCAGGGCCTGCGCCTCGCCGACGATTGCCAGGCGCCCGAGCAGCTGGCAGCTTCCGAGGAGCTCAAGAAGAACCCGCCGAAGAGTCTGTTCGAAGGCTCGGACGCCCCCAAGAAGTAAACCCAAGGCGCCGGCGGCCCGCCTTTTGCTTAGGCCGCCACTGGTTACAGATCCGGAGAAAAAGATGTTGCAAGCCTACGTTGACCATGTCGCCGAGCGCGCCGCGCTCGGCATCCCGCCGCTGCCGCTGTCGGCCCAGCAGACCAGCGAGCTCATCGAGCTGCTGAAGAACGCCACCGCCAAGGACGGCGAATTCCTGCTGAACCTGCTCACGCACCGCGTGCCTGCCGGCGTGGACGACGCGGCCAAGGTCAAGGCGAGCTACCTGGCGGCGGTGGCCCACGGCAGCGAGAAGAGCACGCTCATCTCGCGCGCCCATGCCACCGAACTGCTGGGCACCATGCTGGGCGGCTACAACATCAGCCCGCTGATCGACCTGCTCGACGACGCCGAGGTTGGCCCCGTGGCGGCCGAGGGCCTGAAGAAGACCTTGCTGATGTTCGACCAGTTCCACGACGTCAAGGAGAAGGCCGACAAGGGCAACGCGAATGCCAAGGCCGTGCTGCAGAGCTGGGCCGATGCCGAGTGGTTCACCAGCCGGCCCGAAGTGCCGCAGAGCCTCACCATCACCGTGTTCAAGGTGACCGGCGAGACCAACACCGACGACCTGTCGCCCGCACCGGACGCCACCACGCGTCCCGACATTCCGATGCATGCGCTGGCCATGCTCAAGAACGCGCGTCCCGGCATCACGCCGGAAGAAGACGGCAAGCGCGGCCCGGTCAAGTTCATCGAGTCGCTGAAGGACAAGGGCCACCTGATCGCCTACGTGGGCGATGTGGTCGGCACCGGATCGTCGCGCAAGAGCGCCACCAACTCGGTGCTCTGGTTCACCGGCCAGGACATCCCCTTCATCCCCAATAAGCGCTTCGGCGGCGTGTGCCTGGGCAACAAGATCGCGCCGATCTTCTACAACACGATGGAAGACGCGGGTGCGCTGCCGATCGAGCTCGATGTGAGCCAGATGGAGATGGGCGACGTGGTCGAGCTGCGTCCCTACGAAGGCAAGGCACTGAAGGACGGCAAGGTCATCGCCGAGTTCAAGCTCAAGAGCGACGTGCTGTTCGACGAAGTGCGCGCCGGCGGCCGCATTCCGCTGATCATCGGCCGCGGCCTCACGGCCAAGGCACGCGAAGCGCTGGGCCTGCCGGTCTCGACGCTGTTCCGCCTGCCGGTCAGCCCGGCCGATTCGAAGAAGGGCTATTCGCTGGCCCAGAAGATGGTCGGCCGCGCCTGCGGCCTGCCGGAAGGCATGGGCGTGCGCCCCGGCACCTACTGCGAGCCGAAGATGACCAGCGTCGGTTCGCAGGACACCACCGGCCCGATGACGCGCGACGAGCTGAAGGACCTGGCCTGCCTGGGCTTCAGCGCCGACCTCGTGATGCAGTCCTTCTGCCACACGGCGGCCTACCCGAAGAAGGTCGACGTCAAGATGCACCACGAGCTGCCCGACTTCATGAGCAACCGCGGCGGCGTCTCGCTGCGTCCGGGCGACGGCGTGATCCATTCGTGGCTCAACCGCCTGCTGACGCCCGACACCGTCGGCACCGGCGGCGACAGCCACACGCGCTTCCCGATCGGCATCAGCTTCCCGGCCGGTTCGGGCCTGGTGGCCTTCGCGGCCGCGACCGGCGTGATGCCGCTGGACATGCCCGAGTCGGTGCTGGTGCGCTTCAAGGGCACGATGCAGCCGGGCGTCACGCTGCGCGACCTGGTCAATGCGATTCCACTCTATGCGATCAAGTCCGGGCTGCTCACGGTCGAGAAGAAGGGCAAGAAGAACATCTTCTCGGGCCGCATCCTCGAGATCGAAGGCCTGCCGGATCTCAAGGTCGAACAGGCCTTCGAACTGAGCGACGCCTCGGCCGAGCGTTCGGCCGCCGGCTGCACGGTGCACCTGAACAAGGAGCCGATCATCGAGTACATCAACAGCAACATCACGCTGATGCGCTGGATGATCGCCGAGGGCTATGCCGACGGCCGCACGCTGGCGCGCCGCATCGCCGCGCAGGAAGCCTGGCTCAAAGACCCGCAGTTGCTCAAGGGCGACGCCGACGCCGAGTACGCCGCCGTGATCGAGATCGACCTGGCCGACATCCACGAGCCTATCGTGGCCTGCCCGAACGACCCCGACGACGTGAAGACGCTGTCAGACGTGGCAGGCGCAAAGATCGACGAAGTGTTCATCGGCTCGTGCATGACCAACATCGGTCACTTCCGCGCCGCCTCCAAGCTGCTCGAAGGCAAGCGCGACATCCCGGTCAAGCTGTGGATCGCGCCGCCGACCAAGATGGATGCGCAGCAGCTCACCGAGGAAGGCCACTACGGCGTGTTCGGCAACGCGGGCGCGCGCACCGAGATGCCGGGCTGCTCGCTGTGCATGGGCAACCAGGCGCAGGTGCGCGAAGGCGCGACCGTGATGTCGACCAGCACGCGCAACTTCCCCAACCGCCTGGGCAAGAACACCAACGTGTACCTCGGCAGCGCCGAGCTGGCCGCGATCTGCTCGCGCCTGGGCCGCATCCCGACCAAGGAGGAGTACATGGCCAGCGCAGGCGTGCTCGATGCGTCGAGCGCGCAGATCTACCAGTACCTGAACTTCGACAAGATCGAGGACTACCAGGAAGTCGCCAAGACCGTGGCTGCCTGATCGAAGGCGCCGCCATGAAGAAGCCCGCTTCGGCGGGCTTTTTCTTTTCCGGGCGTCATGCGGCCCGCGCCGCCAGCGCTGTCAACGCCGCGGTCGTTTGGGCATCGGCCGGGAAGAAGGACTCCACCGCCAGCTCCTGCAGCGTGACGTCTACCGGCGTGCCGAAGATCGTGGTAGTGCTGATGAAGCTCAGCACGCCCTGCGGCGTCACGAACTGGAAGGGCACCACCACGCCGTTGAGCTCGCCGCCCGCGGCAGGCGTGTCGTGGCTGACGTTCGGTGCCGGGTAGGCCGCCAGTTCGTCGTGCAGTGCAGAGAGCGCCGCGTCGCCCGTGGCCGCGATCTGTTGCTGCAGCCGTTCGAGCAGGTGCGCGCGCCATTGGGCCAGGTTCGCGATGCGCGAGGCCACGCCATCGGGGTGCAGGCTGAGCCGCAGCACGTTGACCGGCGGTTTCAGCAGCTCTGGCGCCGCGCCTGCCATCAGCAGCGGCACGAGCGCGTTGTACGCCACCAGGTTCCAGTGCCGGTCGACCGCCAGTGCCGGAAAAGGCTCGTGCCCCTTGAGCACCAGGTCCACCGCCCGGCGCGCCGAAGCGAGGGCAGGATCGTCCAGCGACCGCTGCCGGTACATCGGCGCATAGCCGGCCGCCACCAGCAGCGCATTGCGCTCGCGCAGCGGCACCTCGAGCCGCTCGGCAAGCCGCAGCACCATCTCGCGGCTGGGCTCCGCGCGGCCGGTTTCGACGTAGCTCAGGTGGCGCGTCGAGACCTGGGCCTCGTGCGCCAGGTCGAGCTGGCTCAGTCGGCGGTGCTGGCGCCAGTGGCGCAGATGGGTGCCGAAAGAATCGGCCGCGGTCGGAGGTGTGCTGTGGGAGCTCATGGCCGCCATCCTAGTGAAGCGGGGCGCCGCGGCCATGACCTCCCAGGTCATCGACCGTCCGCGGTGCCGGCGGAATGATGAACCCCACGCGGCAGGAAGGGCCTGCAGCGTTCCACACAAGGAGCCCGTCATGTCCGTCTTCGCCTCTTCCCGTTTTCTGCCCCGTGTGATGTGGGCCGATGCTGCCTCGTGCGCCGCGACCGGGGTATTGCAGCTCGCTTTCACCGGCGCGCTGGCCCGGCTGACGGGCCTGCCGGGCCCCTTGCTGCTGGGCACCGGCGTCTTCCTGCTGGCCTATGCCGCCGCCGCGGCCTGGATGGCCAGCCGCGCCGCGCCGCCGCGCCGCCTGATCGGGCTGGTGGTCGTCGGCAACTTCGGCTGGGCCGCGGCCTGCGTTGCCCTGCTGGCGATCGGTGGGGCCGCGATCGCGCCGCTGGGCTGGGCCTGGGTGATCGCGCAGGCCGTGACCGTGGTCGTGCTGGCCGAGCTGCAATGGATGGGACTGCGCCATAGCCGGCCGGTGGCCCGCGGCGCGATCGCTACATGAACCCACGCAGCGCCCGGGTGCGCTCCTCGACTACAGCCCTTGTCATCGATCCCTGCTATCTTTGAGGCGCTTCCACGAATCACAGGAGTTCCTCATGGCCAAAGAACCGGCGCACGCTTTTGCCCCCATGCTCAAGACCTTCAAGACCGCATCGGGCAAAGCCGGTAAATACTGGTCACTCAAGGAACTTGCGAAGCAATATCCCAACGTCGACAAGCTGCCGGTGTCGATCCGCATCGTGCTCGAATCGGTGCTGCGCAACTGCGACGGCAAGAAGGTCACGGCCGAGCACGTCGAGCAGCTCGCCAACTGGGCGCCCAATGCGGAGCGCACCGACGAGATCCCCTTCGTCGTGACCCGCGTGGTGCTGCAGGACTTCACGGGCGTGCCGCTGCTCGCGGACCTTGCCGCCATGCGCAGCGTCGCGAAGTCGCTGGGCAAGTCGCCCAAGACCATCGAACCGCTGGTGCCGGTGGACCTGGTGGTCGACCACTCGGTGATGGTGGACCACTACGGCACGCCCAAGGCGCTCGACCTCAACATGAAGCTCGAGTTCCAGCGCAACAACGAGCGCTACCAGTTCATGAAGTGGGGCATGCAGGCCTTCGACACCTTCGGCGTGGTGCCGCCCGGCTTCGGCATCGTGCACCAAGTCAATCTCGAGTACTTCGCGCGCGGCGTCTACAAGAGCCCGAACGACGACGGCGACCCGCCGGTGTACTACCCCGACTCGCTGGTCGGCACCGACAGCCACACCACCATGATCAACGGCATCGGCGTGGTCGGCTGGGGCGTGGGCGGCATCGAGGCCGAGGCCGCGATGCTGGGCCAGCCGGTCTACATGCTCACGCCCGACGTGGTGGGCTTCGAGCTCAGCGGCAAGTTGCGCGAGGGCGTCACCGCCACCGACCTGGTGCTCTACGTCACGGCCATCCTGCGCGGCGAAAAGGTGGTGGGCAAGTTCGTCGAGTTCTTCGGCCCCGGCGCAGCCTCGATCGCGGTGCCCGACCGCGCGACCATCGGCAACATGGCGCCCGAGTACGGCGCGACCATGGGCTTTTTTCCTGTCGACGAGATGACGGTGGCCTACTTCAAGGGCACCGGCCGCACCGACAAGGAGATCGAGCGCTTCGAGGCCTACTACAAGGCGCAGGGGCTGTTCGGCATGCCCGCGCCTGGAGAGATCAACTACACCAAGGTCGTCAAGCTCGACCTCGGCACCGTCACGCCGAGCCTCGCGGGCCCCAAGCGCCCGCAGGACCGCATCGATCTCGGCCATCTCGCGACCAAATTCTCCGAGCTCTACAGCAAGCCCAACGAGGCCAACGGCTTCAACCAGCCGGCCGACAAGCTCAAGCTGCGCTATCCGCTGCCGCACAACCGCAACGGCGAGACGGCGGAGCAGGAGCCGCCCGATCCGAAGCCGGGCGCGCCGCGCCTGGTGGTCGAAATGGCCGACAACAAGCCGACCTCGGAATCGGCGCACGTCGGCGACACGGCGGCCCATGTGAAAGCCAGCGGCGAGACCATCGGCAACGGCGACGTGCTGATTGCCGCCATCACGTCCTGCACCAACACATCGAATCCCAGCGTGCTGCTGGCTGCCGGCCTCTTGGCCAAGAAGGCGGTGGAGGCGGGGCTCACGGTCAAGCCGCACGTCAAGACCTCGCTGGCGCCGGGCTCGCGCATCGTGACCGAGTACCTCGAGAGGGCGGGCCTCCTGCAGTACCTCGAGAAACTCGGCTTCTATCTCGCGGGCTACGGCTGCACCACCTGCATCGGCAATGCCGGCGACCTGGCGCCGGAGATCAACGAGGCGATCACCAAGAACAACCTCGTGGGCGCGGCCGTGCTTTCGGGCAACCGCAACTTCGAAGCGCGCATCCATCCGAACATCAAGGCCAACTTCCTGGCCTCGCCGCCGCTGGTGGTGGCCTACGCCATCGCGGGCAACGTGATGGTCGATCTCATGACCCAGCCGGTGGGCAAGGGCAAGAAGGGCAAGGACGTCTACCTCGGCGACATCTGGCCCAGCATGAAGGAGATCGACGAGAACCTGCGCTATGCGATGGATGCGAAGGCCTTCCGCAAGAACTACGAGCAGATCGCGGACAACCCCGGCAAGCTGTGGAGCAGCATCAAGGGAACGAGCGGGCAGGTGTACGACTGGCCCACGTCCACCTACATCGCCGAGCCGCCCTTCTTCGAGGGCTTCAAGATGGAGCCGCACGCATCGGACGCCGGCTTCACCGGGGCGCGCATCATGGCGCTGTTCGGCGACTCGATCACCACCGACCACATCTCGCCGGCCGGCTCGATCAAGGAAAGCTCGCCGGCGGGCATCTGGCTCAAGGCGCATGGCGTGCAGAGGGCAGACTTCAACAGCTACGGCTCGCGCCGCGGCAACCATGACGTGATGATGCGCGGCACCTTCGCCAACGTGCGCATCAAGAACCTCATGATTCCGCCTGGCCCGGACGGCTCGCGCGAGGAGGGCGGCGTGACGCTGTTCCAGCCAGGCAACGAGAAGATGTTCATCTACGACGCGGCGATGAAGTACATCGAGCAGGGCGTGCCCACCGTCATCTTCGGCGGCGAGGAGTACGGCACCGGGTCCTCGCGCGACTGGGCGGCCAAGGGCACGCAGTTGCTGGGCATCAAGGCGGTGGTCGCGCGCAGCTTCGAGCGCATCCACCGCGCGAACCTGGTCGGCATGGGCGTGCTGCCGCTGCAGTTCCGTGGCGCCGATTCATGGGAGAGCCTGGAGCTCACCGGCGACGAGAAGATCGACGTCGTGATCGGCGGCGAACTCAAGCCGCAGATGGACGTCAAGATCGTGGTGCACCGCCCCGACGGCAGCCACCAGGAAGTGACGGTGCGCCTGCGCATCGACACGCCGATCGAGGTCGACTACTACAAGCACGGCGGGATCTTGCCTTTTGTACTCAGGCAGCTGCTCGCCGCCTGAGCGGCTTCAGTTGCTGTCGAGCCGCTTCGCCAGGCGCTCGAGCACCGGGCGGATGCCCTCGCCCACCTTGATCTGCGGGTTCGAGAAGCCGTCGTCCTTGCCGGCTTCGATCTCGCGCTGGCGAATCAAGGGTACGGCCGCCGCGAAGGCGGCTTCGAAGGAATGGCTCTTGCGCAGTTCCTCGTTGAACACCGCGCGGCCGAAGAAGGTGAGTTCGGACAGCCTGCCGCAGCCGTAGGAGGTGTGCTCGGCATCGGCGGCGGTCATGACCAGGCTGTCCTCGGTGGCAAGAGGCTCGATCCAGCCGCCCGAATAGCAGGCGGAGATCGCGATCACGCGGTGCCGGATGCCGGCTGCGTCGAGCGCTTCGCGCACTTCCTGGGGCGTCAGCCACGGCACGGTCAGCGGCCAGTGCGTGGCGGCGAGCTTGAAGTCCCGCGCGCCGTGCGAGGTCATGTAGAGCACCAGCACGTCGCGCTCGCGATCCATGCGCGCGGCCAGCGCTTCGACGGCGCGCCGCAGGTTCAGCGGCGTCGCCCAGGGGAGTTCCTGCGTGGTCGTCGCGTGGTTGACCAGGCGCAGTACGCGCCCCTTGGCGTCGAAACGCTCTTCGAGCAGGGCAGCCACCATGGCGCTTTCGCGCAGGAAGACATCTTCCGAGGCATAGGGGGCGAACACCAGTCCATAGACGTGGGATTCGCCCTCCGGCCGCGGCGCCAGCCCAGCAACGGCGCGCTGCCACACGGCCTGCTGTTCCTCGAAGCTCTCCTGCGTCAGTTGCAGCCGGGGCCGCTCCGGCTGCGCCGAGGCGCTGTAGTCCGGCTGCCAGACCCGCTCGCGGTCCTGCATGCTCTGCCAGATGCCGATGGCAGTGATGGCCACCATGCCGGGCACGAAGAGGGCCAGGCGCATCCGCGAAGGCGCGCAGCGCGCCATCAGGCGCACCGAGCTCAGGAGCCAGCACGCGATCAGGCCGCCGTAGACCGCCCAGAAGCCCGAGGTCGTGGCGAACGGCTTTGGCAACCAACCCCGGAAGTAGGCGAGGGCGAAGCCCGCCATCAGCAGGTTCCAGGGCACGGCGGCCCAGGTGAAGAGCGCGAACCAGCGGCTCACGCTGGCAGCCGGTGGCAGCGCCGCCCAGCCGACCCACAGCGTGAGAGCGATGGCCCACCAGGCGTTCAGCTCCGCGGCCGGGTGGAAGGTGGCCGGGCCGTCGATCTGGAACCGTTCGATGCCCAGCACCAGTAGGAGCGGGATCAGCACGATCAGCATCAACTGCCAGGGGCTGGGCGAGGCCGCGATGCGAGGGGCCAGGAGCACTGAGGCGCGCAGGCCTTCGACGATCCAATGCCAGAAGCTGGGGCGGTGTTGCACGTCGTGTGCGGGCAGGTCGGGATGCTCGTCTGTCATGCCCGGATGATGCCCTGCACGCAGGGATTCTTCTCCCTCGGTTCGCCAAACGCTGGCGTTTTCGAGAATAATTCTCATTTTGACAATTGGATTCCGCGGGTGACCACCACGAACGGCGCGGCCTTGGCCGCCATCAGCCTCGACCAGCTTCCCAACAACCAGTGGGCGACCGTGCTCGATGTGCTCCGTCCCGAAGAGTCGGAAGGCCGCGAACTGGTGCTGCGGCTGACCGAGATCGGCTTCGTGCCCGGCGAGGCGGTGCGCATCGTCGCCAACGGCGTGCCGGGCCGCGAGCCGCTCGCCGTGCGCCTGGGCCACACCACCTTCGCGCTGCGCCGCCACGAGGCCTCGTTCATCCGCGTGATGCCGGGAGCCGCGCAGCATGGTTGAAGCGACGCTGAAGTTCCAGCCCGGCGCCGCCGTCTCGTCGGCGCCGCCGGGTCGCATTGCGCTCCTGGGCAATCCCAACTGCGGCAAGACGGCGCTGTTCAACCTGCTCACCGGCAGCCGCCAGAAGGTGGCGAACTACGCAGGCGTGACGGTCGAGCGCAAGGAAGGCCTGCTGCGCACCGCCGCCGGCCGGCGCGTGTTCGTGCTCGACCTGCCGGGCGCCTACAGCCTCAATGCGCTCTCGGCCGACGAAGCGGTGACGCGCGACGTGGTCACCGGCAAGAGCGAGGAAGCGCTGCCCGATCTGCTGGTGTGCGTGACCGACGCCACCAACCTGCGGCTCAACCTGCGGCTGGTGCTCGAGGCCAGGCGCCTGGGCCTGCCGATGGTGGTGGCGCTCAACATGACCGACATGGCGAAGAAGCAGGGCATCGCGGTCGACGTCGTGCTCCTTTCGCGCGAACTCGGCGTGCCGGTGATCGAGACCGTCGGCGTGCATGCCGGCGGCGCCAAGGGCCTGCTCGAGGCGCTCGATGCGCCGGTGGCCGTGGCGGCGCCCCAGCCCTGGCAGGCGCCGGGGCTCGACGATGTGCTCGCCACGCAGCGCGAGGTGCGCCGCATTCTCGGCGTGGCGGTGCGCGAGCCGCTCGGCAGCCTGGCCGCCAGCGACCGCATCGACCGCGTGGTGATGCATCCGGTGTGGGGCATGCTGGTGCTGGCCGTCACGCTGTTTCTGATGTTCCAGGCCGTGTTCAGCTGGGCCAACGTGCCGATGGACGCGATCAAGGATGCAACCGCCGCCTTCGGCGAGCTCGTCAAGCGCTTCGTGCCCGAGGGCATGCTGCAGAGCCTGCTGGTCGACGGCATCATCGCCGGCGTGGGCGGCGTGATCGTGTTCCTGCCGCAGATCCTGATCCTGTTCCTTTTCATCCTCGCGCTGGAAGACTCCGGCTACCTGCCGCGCGCGGCCTTCCTGCTCGACCGCGTGATGGGCACGGTGGGCTTGTCGGGCCGCTCCTTCATTCCGCTGCTGTCGAGCTTCGCCTGCGCCATCCCTGGCGTGATGGCCACGCGCACCATCAGCAACTGGCGCGACCGGCTCACCACGATCATGATCGCGCCGCTCATGACCTGCTCGGCGCGCCTGCCGGTCTATGCGCTCCTGATCGCGGCCTTCATCCCGGCGCGCACCGTGGCCGGCGTGTTCAACCTGCAAGGCGTAGTGCTGTTCGCGCTCTACGTGTTCGGCATCGTGTCGGCGATGGCGGTGGCATGGGTCATGAAGCGCTTCCGCGACAGCCGGCAGCATTCGCCGCTGATGATGGAGCTGCCGGCCTACCGCTGGCCCAGCCTGCGCAACCTGGCTCTGGGCCTTTATGAACGGGCGTGGATCTTTATCCAGCGCGTGGGCACGATCATCCTCACGCTCACGATCCTGCTGTGGTTCCTGTCGACCTTCCCGTCGCCGCCCGAGGGTGCGCCCGGGCCGGCGATCCAGTACAGCCTGGCCGGCATGATCGGCCGCGGGCTGGAGCACATCTTCGCGCCCATCGGCTTCAACTGGCAGATCTCGATCGCGCTGGTGCCGGGCATGGCGGCGCGCGAGGTGGCGGTGGGTGCGCTCGGCACCGTGTATGCGCTGTCGGCCACCGGCGACGACGTCGCGGGCCAGCTGGAGCCACTGATCGCCGGCAGCTGGTCGCTCGCCACGGCGCTGTCGCTCCTGGTCTGGTACGTGTTCGCGCCGCAGTGCATCTCGACGCTGGCTGCCGTCAAGCGCGAGACCGGCTCGTGGCGCTACGTGTGGATCATGGCCGGCTATTTGTTCGCGCTCGCCTACATTGCGTGCTGGATAACCTACAGGGTTGCGCTGGCACTCATAGGAGGATGAGATGACACAACAGATCATCGTCGGGCTGATCGTCGCGCTGGCCGCGATCTATGCGGTCTGGCGCTGGATGCCCGCCGGCTGGCGCCGCGCCGCGGCGGCGAGGCTCGCGTCGGGCACGCAGCGCGCGGGCCTGGTCGATGCGGAGCGCGCGCAGCAGTTGGCCGACTCGCTCGCCAAGAGCTCCGGCTGCGGCTCATGCGACAGCTGCGGCAGTTGCGGCGCCACCAAGAGCAGTGCTTCGGCAGCGCCGGATCGCGCAAACCCAGCGACGCGCGCGCACTGAGCGGGCATGCCGGCCGCTCACATCCTGATCGCAGGCGGGGGCATTGCGGGTTTGGCGAGCGCGCTCGCCCTGGCCCGGCGCCGCCATCGCATCGATTTGTTCGAACAGGCCGTGGCCTTCGGCGAGGTCGGTGCCGGCATCCAGCTCGGCCCCAACGTCACGCGCCGGCTGCAGTCGCTGGGCGTGTGGGCGCCGCTGCTGCGCATCGCCGCGCGGCCCGAGGCGCTGGTGGTGCGCAGCGCGACCGGCGGCCAGGACATCGCCCGCCTGCCGCTCGGCAACGCCATGTTGCGAAGCTACGGCTCCCCTTATCTTTGCGTGCACCGCGCCGACTTGCATGCGCTGCTGCTGGCGGCCGTGCGCGGGAGCGGCGCCGTCACGCTCAACACCGGCACGCGCGTCGATCAGGCGGTGGCGCGTGCCGGCGCGGTGTGCGTGTCTAGCACGGACTCGAGAGCCTGGGAGGGCGATGCGCTGATCGGCGCCGACGGCCTCTGGAGTGCGGTGCGTTCGCGCGTGGTGGAGGATTCGCCGCCGCCGCGCGCGACCGGCCACACGGCCTGGCGCGCGTTGATCGAGCAGTCGGCGCTGCCGGCGGCGCTGCGCAGCACGCAGATCGGCGTCTGGCTCGGGCCGCGGCTGCATGCGGTGGCCTATCCGGTTCGGCGCGGCGATGCACTCAACGTCGTGGTGCTGGCCGAGGCCGCGCCGGCCGGCGATGCACGCGACTGGGACCAGGCGAGCAGCCTGGCTGCGCTGCAGACGGCCACCGGCCGAACCTGCGCAGGCCTGCAGGCGCTGCTCGAGGCCATGCCCTCATGGGGCGCGTGGACGCTCAGCGACCGTGCGCCGCTCACCGGGCCCCAGCAGATGGCCAGCGAGCGCGTGGCCCTGGCCGGCGATGCGGCACATCCGATGCTGCCTTATCTGGCCCAGGGCGCCGGCATGGCGATCGAGGACGCGGTGGCGCTCGCCGAGGCGCTGGACGGCGGCGATTCGGAGGCCGTGCCGGCTGCGCTGGCGCGTTACGCGGAAGCGCGCTGGGAGCGCAACGCCCAGGTGCAGGCGCGGGCGCGGCGCAACGGCGAGATCTTTCATGCGACGGGTCTGGTGCGCATGGGACGCGATGCGGCCCTGAGACTGCTCGGCCCCCGGCTGCTCGACCAGCCCTGGCTCTACGGCGCCTGAGTTCAGAGGGTGAAGCTTTGGAGGTGGTCGACGCGTTCGGCCAGGCCGTTCGCGCCGAGGTAGTGGCTGACCTTGCCGGTGCGCACTTCGGCCAGCGAGGCCTCCAGTTCGGCGAGCATGCTGTTCCTGACTGTTTCGAAGGCAGCCGGCAGGTCGTCGCGCCTGCGCCCATAGGCGTCGGCGATCAGGCGCGCGGCAGCGGGCGCACCGCAGGCCACGCATTCGGCGACGGCGGTCGCGCTGGGCTCGGCGCCGTGCTCGAGCAGCAGCTCGACGAGTTCGGGCGAGACCGCGCTGTCGATGTAGTCGAGCGCGTCCGGCGCCACCGGCGCACCGGCACGCACCAGCGCGGCCGCTGCGGCATGGGCACCATGGCTCAGCGCCAGGTCGGTCGCGATCGCGCTGCCTTGCAGCGGGCCGTCGAGGGCCACGCCGGCAGCCGCAAGGCGCTCGACCAGCGCGGCATCGTCGGTCGCGACCGCATGGCGCAATGCGATGCGCGAGAGCGGGCCGTCCTGGCCCAGCGTGCCATCGCCCAGCGGCGTTTTCCAGTCGACCGTGGCGCGGCGGTAGAACGCGACCAGCTTGTCCATCAGCTCCAGGGACAGGCCGTGCGTCTCGTGACGTTCGTCGAGGTATTCGAGCAGCGCCTGCCCGGTGAAGTAGTCGCCGGCCGGCTCGAGCGGGTCTTCGTCCAGGTGCAGCACCGCGAAGGCCGCGGGGAGGTCGTGCGCGACCGTCGTCAACCCATCCTCGTGCAGCGCGTGTGCCCAGGCCTCGGGGAGGCCCCGCTTCCACGCCAGGATGTGGCCGTAGTCCGCGCCGGGCTCGACCACGGCATAGATGCGGTCGCTGTATTCGAAGCCGCCGAAGGGCAGGGCGGTGAGCTTGCCGTCCCAGGCTTCGCCGCCCGCCTTGGCGGCTTCCTGCGCCACCTGCCGTTCGTGATCGATCCAGCCCTGCAGGTCGTGGTAGCCGTCGCTGCCGTTCCAGAACAGCTCGTTCCAGCTGACGGCTTCTTCGTTGCCGTTCATGCGCAGGTGGAGGTCGTAGTCGATGCGCCCGCCCGCCGTCTGCTGCCAGAGCGCGACGAGTTCGGGCGGGATCGGCCCGGCGCACAGCGCCTGGACCGCGGCGATCTGATCGAAGGGCATCGGCGGCCGGGCATCGAAGATCACGCGCTCGCCAAAGAGCACGATGCCGTGCTTGCGCAGAAGGGCCAGTTCGTCGTCGGCAAAGTCGTCGCTCATCGTCGTCTCCCGGTTTGTTATCGAGATGGGCGGCTCTAGAGATCCGTGCGCAGCTTCCAGATCTCCGGGAACAGCACCACATCGAGCATCTTGCGCAGGTAGCTTACCCCGCCGGTGCCGCCCGTGCCACGTTTGAAGCCGATCACGCGCTCGACCGTGGTCACGTGGCGGAAGCGCCAGAGGCGGAAGGCGTCCTCCAGGTCGGTCAGCTCCTCGCCGAGCTGGTAGATGTCCCAATGCGCCTTCGGGTTGCGGTAGGCCACGAGCCAGGCCTGCTCGACGCCGTCGCTGAGTTCATAAGGCTGAGTCCAGTCGCGCTCGAGGCGGTCTGCCGGAATGTCAAGCCCGCGGCGCGCCAGCAGACGCAGCGCCTCGTCGTAGAGCGAGGGTGCGCGCCACGCCGCCTCGACCTCGGCCAGCAGCTCGGGGCGGTGCGCATGGGGCTTGAGCATGGCGGCGTTCTTGTTGCCGAGCGCGAACTCGATGCAGCGGTATTGCCAGCTCTGGAAGCCGCTGGAGCTGCCGAGGTAGGGCCGCATCGCGCTGTACTCGGGCGGCGTCATGGTGGCCAGCACGTCCCAGGCGTGCACCAACTGCTCCATGATGCGCGAGACGCGCGCCAGCATCTTGAAGCCGCTGGACAGGTCGTCTTCCGCAATGCAGCGGATCGCGGCGCGCAGTTCGTGCAGCATGAGCTTCATCCACAGCTCGCTGGTCTGGTGCTGCACGATGAAAAGCAGCTCGTCATGCGCCGGCGAGCGCGGATGCTGGGCGTTGAGGATGGTGTCGAGGCTCAGGTAGTCGCTGTAGCTCATCGAGGCGCTGAAGTCGAGCTGCGCCTTTTCTTCGTGGACGATCTTTTCGGTGCTCATGGCCGTCCCTCCTTAGGTCACCGCGAGTTTCTGGTTGAACTCGGCCCGCTTCCATTCCTCGCCTTCGAGCACCTGCACGAGGTGTTCGACCGCGTGCCAGACGTCCTCGAAGCCGAGGTAGAGCGGCGTGAAGCCGAAGCGCAGGATGTCCGGCATCTGCGTATCGCCGGCGCGAAAGTCGCCGATCACGCCGCGCGCGATCAGCGCCTGCACGATCGCGTAGGCACCGGGGCCGTTGTCGCTGAGCGCGAGGCAGACCTGCGAACCGCGCTGCGCGTGTTCGCGCGGCGTGATCAGCGTGAAGCGGCCCGGGCAGCGTTCTTCCACCAGGGCGATGAAGGCGTCGGTCAACGCCAGCGACTTGTCGCGCAGCGCCGCCATGCTGCCCCGATCGCCGTCGAACGGCGCGGCGGCCAGTACCGTGTCGAGCCCGCATTCGAGCGCGGACAGTGCAAGGATGGGCTGGGTGCCGCACAGGTAGCGCATGACACCGGGCGCCGGCCGGTAGTGCGGCGTGAATTCGAAGGGCGCTGCATGGCCGAACCAGCCCGAGAGCGGCTGCTCGAAGCGGCTCGCGTGCCGCCCGTGCACCCAGACGAAGGCCGGTGCCCCCGGACCGCCGTTCAGGTACTTGTAGCCGCAGCCGATCGCGAAGTCGGCCTCGCTGTCGTTGAGCGCCACCGGCACCGCGCCCGCGCTGTGGGCCAGGTCCCACACCGTGAGCGCGCCGGCCGCGTGGGCCGCGGCCGTGAGCGCCTGCATGTCGTGCATCGCGCCGGTGCGGTAGTTCACGTGCGTGAGCATCAGCACCGCGACCTCGTCGGTGAGCGCGGCGGGCAGCTCGCCGGCCTCGATCAGCTTCAAAGTGAAGCCGCGCTCGCGGCACAGCGACTCGGCGATGTAGAGATCGGTCGGGAAATTGCTGCGTTCGCTGATCACGACTTTGCGGCCGCCGGCCTTCATCTGCGACAGCGCGGCGAACAGCACCTTGTAGAGATTGACCGAGGTGCCATCGGTGCACACCACCTCGCCGGACGCCGCGCCGATCAGGCGCGCCACCTTGTCGCCCAGGCGCTGCGGCAGGTCGATCCAGCTGGCGCTGTTCCAGGAGCGGATCAGGCCTTCGCCCCATTCCTCGGCGACGACCTGGGCGACGCGCGCCGGTGCGGCCTTGGGCAGCACGCCCAGCGAGTTGCCGTCGAGGTAGATCACGCCTTCGGGCAGGATGAACAGGTCGCGCAGGGCGGCGAGGGGATCTTGCGCGTCGAGGCGCTTGCAATCGTCGAGGGTCATGGTCGGATGGGTGTGAGTTCGCGCAGCACGGCGCGGACGGGGGAGGCATCGGCCGTCACGAGCTTGAGCGGCAGCGCGATGAGTTCGTAGTCGCCTTCCGGCACTTCGTCGAGCACGAGGTTCTCGAGCACGCGCAGGCCGAGGCGGCGGATGACCTGGTGGCTGGCCAGCGTCTTGCTCTCGGCCGGGTCGATGCTGGCGGTGTCGATGCCGATGAGCTTCACGCCCAGCGCGGCGAGGCGCTCGATGGTGGCGGGCGCGTAGGCGGCGAGCGCGCCGTCCCAGCGGTCGACGGGCGCGCGCCGGTAGGTGCGCACCAGCACGCGCGGCGGCAGCTTGTCGATGGCGTGAACGAGATGCTCCCACTCGACCAGGGGCCCGCGCGCGATTGCATGGATCACGCGGCAGGGGCCGAGGTAGGGGGAGAGATCGACGTCGCCGATGGTCGCGCCCGCCGGGTCGTAATGCAGCGGCGCATCGGCATGCGCGCCGACATGCGGCGACAGCGTGATCTCGCTGACATTGACCGGGCAGCCCGGCGCGATGGTGGCCGCCCATCGCTGCCGATAGGGCGTGTCGCCGGGAAACACCGGCGCGCCTTCATGCACCGGCGGCGAGATATCCCAGATACGTTGGTTCATGGCGCAAAGTTAGCGCCGCGAACGAGGTCGTGGTGTCGGTTATTTCCAACAGAATGGAAACACCGGCGCGGGAGTCAGTTCGTCTGCCGTCCCAGCAGCAGGAACTCCATCAGCGCCTTTTGCGCATGCAGCCGGTTCTCGGCTTCGTCCCAGACGACGGACTGCGGGCCGTCGATCACTTCCGCCTGCACTTCCTCGCCGCGATGCGCGGGCAGGCAGTGCATGAAGAGGGCGTCGGGATGGGCCACGCGCATCATCTCTTCGTCGACGCACCATTCGGCAAAGGCGGCGCGGCGCGCCTCGTTCTCGGCCTCGTAACCCATGCTGGTCCAGACGTCGGTGGTCACCAGGTCGGCGCCGCGGCAGGCTTCCATCGGGTCCTTGAACACCTTGTAGCTGTCGGCCGAGCGGATGCCGGCGATCGACTGGTCGACCTCGTAGCCGCTGGGCGTGCTCACATGCACCTTGAAGCCGAGGATCTCGCTGGCCTGCAGCCAGGTGTTGGCCATGTTGTTGCCGTCGCCGACCCAGGCCACCGTCTTGCCGGCAATCGAGCCACGGTGCTCGATGAAGGTGAAGATGTCGGCCAGGATCTGGCAGGGGTGGAATTCATTGGTGAGACCGTTGATCACCGGCACGCGCGAATGCGCCGCGAAGGCCTCGATCTTGGTCTGCTCATAGGTGCGGATCATCACCAGGTCGACCATGCGGCTGATGACCTTGGCGCTGTCCTCGATCGGTTCGGCACGGCCGAGCTGGCTGTCGCCGGTGGTCAGGTGCACCACGCTGCCGCCGAGCTGGTACATGCCGGTCTCGAAGCTCACACGGGTGCGGGTCGAGGCTTTCTCGAAGATCATGGCCAGCGTGCGGTCGACCAGCGGCTGGTGCTTTTCGTAGGCCTTGAACTTCTTCTTGATCAGCGCGGCGCGCGCAAAGACGTGCGCGTATTCGTCGGCCGTGAAATCCGAAAACTGCAGGTAGTGCCGGATGGCGGGTGTCTTGTCGCTCATGGCCGAGGCTCCGCAAGGAAGGCTTTCACGATCGGCGCCAGGATTGCGACGATCTCGTCCGCTTCGGCGATGCTGAGGATCAGCGGCGGCACCAGGCGGATCACGCTGTCGGCCGTCACGCTTAGCAGCAGGCCGGCGTCGCACGCGCGGTTGAGGATCACGCCACACGGCCGGTCGAGTTCGATGCCGAGCATCAGGCCCTGGCCGCGGATCTCCGTCACGCCCGCCAGCCCGCCGAGCTCGCGCTCCAGCGCGGCCTTGAGATGCGCGCCGACATCGGCTGCGTTCTCGAGCAGCTTGTGCTCTTCCATGATCCGGATGGTCTCGATGCCGGCGCGCATCGCGAGCGGATTGCCGCCGAAGGTCGTGCCGTGGTTGCCCGGGCCGAAGAGGTTGGCGGCGCGCGGGCCGGCCACGACCGCGCCGATCGGCACGCCCGAGCCGAGGCCTTTGGCCAGCGGCATCACGTCCGGCAAGATGTCCGCCCACTGGTGCGCGAACCACTTGCCGGTGCGGCCCATGCCGCACTGCACCTCGTCGATCATCATCAGCCAGTCGCGCTCGTCGCAGAGCGCGCGCACCTGGCGCAGGTATTCCCAGCGCATCGGATGGATGCCGCCTTCGCCCTGGATGGTTTCGAAGAACACGGCCACCACGTTCGGGTTGCCCTCGGTCGCCTTCTTGAGCGCTTCGATGTCGTTGAGCGGCACGCGGATGAAACCTTCGACCAGCGGGCCGAAGCCCTTCTGCACCTTCGGATTGCCGGTGGCCGACAGGGTGGCGATGCTGCGGCCGTGGAAGGCGGCCTCGTAGACCACGATCTCGGGGCGCTCGATGCCCTTGTCATGGCCGAACTTGCGCGCCAGCTTGAGCGCCGCCTCGTTGGCCTCCAGCCCGGTGCAGCAGAAGAAGGCATTGGTGAGCCCCGAGAGCTCGGTCAGCTTGGTTGCCAGCTGTTCCTGACCGGGCACGTGGTAGTAGTTGGAGCTGTGGATCAGCTTGGCGATCTGGTCCTGCAGTGCCGGCACCAGCTCGGGGTGGTTGTGCCCCAGCGTGTTGACCGCGATACCGCCCAGACCGTCGAGGTAGGCGCGGCCTTCGGTGTCCCAGACTCGGCAGCCCTGGCCGTGCGACAACGCGATCGGCAGGCGGCCATAGGTGTTCATGACATGGGGCGACGAGGGGGCGGCAGTGGCGCTCATACGATCTCCGGAAAAGGGAACGCGGATTCTAGGCGTGCGCCTTGACAGCGTCGTTGAGGATTGCGCATCACAGCAATGCCCGCCCAGGTGTCGCTCGCGGGACCGCCGGATAGAATCGTTGTGCGGCGCAGCACGAGCGCGTTTCCCTTCTCCCCACCGATGGTTTCCCCCAGCGCCAAACAAGTCTTCATCCAGGGCATCACCGAAGATGGCCGGACATTTCGCCCGAGCGACTGGGCGGAGCGGCTGGCCGGCGTGATGTGTTCGTTCCGCCCGGGCGGGCCCAAGCCGGGCAGCCACCTGAACTATTCGCCATGGTGCGTGCCGACGGTCATCAACGGCATCAAGTGCGTGGTGGTCAGCAGCGAACTGCGCGAGGCCGAAGTGATGGCGTGGGACTTCGTGATGAATTTCGCCAAGGACAACGGCTTGCAGGTGGCGGAGGCATGCCTGGTACACGAGGCCAAGATCGATCGCCCATGAAAAAACCGCCCGAAGGCGGTTTTTTCACTTTGCTGCAGCGCACCCGGTCAAACGGCGGACTGGCTGAAAACCCGTCCGGGCTGTTTGCCTGAAAACGTCAGGCGGCGGCCTTTTCAGGGGCGAGGGCCAGGGTCTTGACCTTGGCCGCGAGGCGGCTCTTGTCGCGAGCGGCCTTGTTCTTGTGGAAGATGCCCTTGTCGGCGACGGTGTCGACGATGCTCTGGGCCTTCGCGAAGAGTTCTGCCGCCTTGGTCTTGTCGCCGGCGAGCACCGCCTTCTCGACGTTCTTCACGGCGGTACGGTATTTGGAGCGCAGCGAGGTGTTCGCGGCGTTGAGCTTGACGTCCTGGCGGACGCGTTTACGGCCCGACGCGAGGCGCGGGTTCTTTTTCTTTGGCTTGGCGGATGCCATGGATATGTTCCTTAAGATGTCTGGGGATGATGCAGCAAAGCCCTCCATTATAGGCGAGGAGCCCGCGGCCGTCCTGCGGGCGGGGAAGAGCACGCGCGGCCACATACACTTCCGCCCGTGTCACTGTTCAAATCCGCCTCCACCGTTTCCCTGCTGACGCTCGCCTCCCGGGTCACGGGACTGGTCCGCGACGTGCTCATGACCTCGGTGTTCGGCGTCAGCGCGATGACCGACGCCTTCTACGTCGCCTTTCGCATCCCCAACCTGTTCCGGCGCGTATTCGGGGAGGGCGCCTTCAGCCAGGCCTTCGTGCCGGTGCTGGCGGCCAGCAAGACGGAGCACGGCGACGAGGGCGCCAAGCAGCTGGTCGACCACGTGGCGACGCTCCTGACCTGGACGCTGGTCATCGTCTGCGCGGCGGGGGTGATCGCGGCGCCGCTGATGGTCTGGGCCATGGCCAGCGGCCTCAAGCAGAACCCGCAGGGCTTCGATGCCGCGGTCGTCATGACGCGCTGGATGTTTCCTTACATCGGTTTCATGTCGCTGGTCGCGCTGGCCGGCGGCATCCTCAACACCTGGCGCAAGTTCGTGGTACCGGCGGCGTCGCCGGTGCTGCTGAACGTGGCGCTGATCCTGTCGATCGTGCTCGGCGCGCCGTGGTTCCGGCGGCTCGGCATCGAGCCGATCTATGCCCAGTGCGTGGGCGTGATGGCGGGCGGGGTGCTGCAGCTGGCGCTGCAGATGCCGGCCCTGCGCGGGCTCGGCATGATGCCGCGCATCGGTGCCAGCATCGCGGCGATCCGCGCCGCCTGGGCCGATCCGACGACGCGCAAGATCACGAGGCTCATGCTGCCGGCGCTGGTCGGCGTCAGCGTGGCGCAGATTTCGCTGCTCATCAACACGCAGATCGCATCTCATCTGGCGACCGGCAGCGTCAGCTGGATCACCAACGCCGACCGGCTGATGGAGTTCCCGACCGCCATGCTCGGCGTGGCGCTGGGCGTGGTGCTGATGCCGCAGCTCGCCGGCGCGCGTGCCGCCAAGGACGATGCGCGCTATTCCTCGATGCTCGACTGGGGTCTGCGCCTCGTGGTGCTGCTCTCGGTGCCCTGCGCCCTGGCCCTGCTGGTTTTCTCCAAGCCCCTCGTCGCGGTGCTGTTCCACAACGGCGCCTTCAATGAGTTTCACGTCCAGCGCACCAGTCTGGCGCTCATGGGCTACGGCGTCGGCCTGGTCGGCCTGGTCGCGATCAAGGTGCTGGCGCCGGGCTACTACGCCAAACACGACACGCGCACGCCGATGCTGATCGCCGTGGCCGTGCTGGTGCTCACGCAGCTGCTCAACATCGTCCTGGTGCCGGTGCTGCAACATGCCGCGCTGACCTTGACGATCGGCATCGGGGCGCTGATCAACGCGATCTGGCTGCTGGTCGGCTTGATCCGGCGCGGCAGCTACAAGCCCGAGCCGGGGTGGGGCAAGTTCGTGCTGCAGGTGATGGCCGGCGCCCTGCTGTTGGCCGCGCTGCTGGTGTGGGGCGCTCAGCACTTCGACTGGATCGGCTTGCAGGCAGAACGCCTGCGCCGCATCGGCCTGCTGGCGGCGCTGATCGCGGGTGCCGCGCTGCTCTATTTCGCGGTGCTCGCGATTGCGGGCGTCAAGTTGCGCAGTTTTGTGCGCCGCTGAAAAGCGCAACGCGCAGCCGCCTTGACGCTCTCCACGCGCTCCTCTACAAAGACACATGACGTTCAGCTTCTCGGCGCCCACTGCTCTGGAGTACTTCGACTCGCTTGTCAAGAGCGACGATCACTTTCCGCTGCTCGAAGCGGCCGCCAGCCTGGCGCAGGACGAATATCCCGAACTCGATGTGCAGCAGGTGCTGGGCGACGTCGACCAGCTGCTCGCGCGGCTCAGGCGCCGCCTGCCCGCCGATGCGGCGCCGCTGCAGCGCCTGCGGGCGCTCAACCAGTTCTTCTTTCACGACCTGAGCTTCGGCGGCAACGTCAACGACTACTACGACCCCGACAACAGTTATCTCAACGCGGTGCTGCGCACGCGCCGCGGCATCCCGATCTCGCTGGCCGTGCTGTGGATGGAGCTTGCGCAGGGCCTGGGCCTGCAGGCGCGAGGCGTGGGTTTCCCGGGCCACTTCATGCTCAAGGTCACGCTGCCGAAGGGACAGGTGGTGATCGACCCTTTCACCGGCAAGTCGCTCTCGCGCGAGGAGCTCAGCGAGCGGCTCGAGCCTTACAAGCGCAGCAACGGCCTGGTGGGCGACTTCGACGTGCCGCTGGGCCTGTACCTGCAGCCCGCCTCGCCGCGCGAGATCATCGGCCGGATGCTGCGCAACCTGAAGGAAATCCATCGCGCGCAGGAAGACTGGCAGCGTGCGATCGCGGTGCAGGATCGGCTGGTGGCGCTGTTTCCCGAAGCCTGGGGCGAGCACCGCGACCGCGGCCTGGCGCATGCCGAGCAAGGCAACAGCGCGCTGGCAGTGCGCGACCTCGAAACCTATCTGATGCATGCCGAAGACGCGCTCGACATCGATGCGATCGCCGAACGCGTCGCTGCGCTGCGCCGGGCGGAATACTGATGGACCAGGCCAAGGCTTCCGCGGTCGACCTGGGCACGCGGCACGAGTTCCACGGCATCCAGCCGGTGCTGCCGGTGGCGGATGCGATGCGCGCTGCGCGCTACTTCTGCGATGTGCTGGGCTTCGAGCTCGACTTCATCGCCGGCGAGCCGCCGAGCTATGCGCGGGTGAAAAAAGGCGATCGCAGCTATGGCGACCCGGTCTACATCCGCCTCTGGCAATGCGGCCGGCGCGAGACCGATCCCTGGCGCGGCGAGATCGTGATCCATGTCGGCCAGGACGTCGACGGACTGCATGCCGCCTATCTGAAGCGTGGCGTCAACGTGATCGAACCGGTGGCCTCGCAGCCCTGGGGCCTGCGCGAGTTCGCGATCCGCGAGCCCGACGGGCACGTGCTGCGCTTCTGCGGCTACCTCTGAGCGTCCGAGGGCGAACCCGCCAGCCCGAACTGATGCCATGCGCGGCGCAGCTGCGTGTCCGAACCGAAGCCCGAGATCTCGGCGGCGCGCGTAACGTTGGCGCCCGACTGTAGCGCCAGCTGCGCGGTCGCGAGCCGCAAGCGCCGCAGATACGCGAGCGGCGCCACGCCCGCATGCTCGACGAACAGGCGCGTCAGGTGCCGGGCCGAGGTGTGGGCGACTTCCGCCATGCGGGGCACTGTCCATTCGGCCTGCGGCTCTTCGCTCACCGCATCCTGCACGCGATGCAGCGCGGGATGCAGATGATTGCGATAGGCCAGGAAGGGCGAGAGCTCGGGGTCGTGCGGGCCGCGCCGAAGCGCCACCATCATGGTCTGCGCGACCTGCGCCGCGAGGGCTTCGCCGCAGCATTCGGCGATCCGGTGCAGCATCAGGTCGATGCCGGTCGTCACGCCGGCGCTGCTGTAGAGCGGCGGGTCGATCACGAACACGCGGTTGGCGATCACCTCGCAGCGCGGCTCCACCTGCCGCAGCTCGTCCAGGTGATGATGGTGGGTGGTGGCGCGCCGGCCCGCGAGCGCACCCGCGTGGGCAGCGAGCAGGGCGCCCGCGCAGATCGTGACGAGTTCGAGCCGGTGGCGCTCGAAACGCAGGCCGCGCAGCCACCGCAGCAGGGCCTGCGCCTGGGGGCCCGCCGTCGAGATCGTGTCGCCCGGCAGTCCGACCAGCACGATCCAGGCGGGGCCGTCCCATCGGGTGGGCAGCGGCGACAGGCCGGCGAGCGTCACGCCGACCGATCCGACCGCCGCAGGGTCCGGAGAGACAAACTCGATCCTGAAGCGCTCGGGCTGGCCGGCGGCGCGCAATTGCTGGTTGGCAATGCGCAAAGCCTCGGCCGGACCGGCCCAGTCCAGCACGAGGCTGTGGGGCAGCAGCACGAAGACAACCCGGATCGAGGGCAAGCTCATCGTGCGCAAGGTCCTTCAGCCAACGGCCAGTGCGCCCGCGCGCTCCAACGCCTGTTCGACACTGCAGATCCTGGCGAAGCGCCCTTCGAGCACGGTCGCCGTGCGTGCCTTGATCTCGGCCGCGGACAGTGGCTGGCCGTCGGCTTGCGTCATGTCGAAGGTCAGCGTGGCGTCGAGCACGTAGTCGACCGACCAGCCGAGGTCGGATGCGTGGCGCGTCGTGGTCTCGCAGCATTGTTCGGTGCGGATGCCGCTCACGATCAGCCGGCCGATGCCGTTCTCGGTGAGCCAGACATCCAGCCCGCTGTTGACGAGCGCGCTGTGGCGGTGCTTGGTGAAGGTGGCGGCGGCATCGAAGGCGGCCAGCTCCTCGAGCGGCCGCACATGTCCCGATTCGACCGCGAAGGGGTTGCTTGCACTGGCCGGGCCGTCGACGTGGAAGATCCGAACGACCGGAATGCCGGCCGCGATGCAGCCTTCGATCAACGTGTTCTGCGCCGCGACATAGGGGTCATAGTCGCGTTGCGCGAAGTAGGGGCGATGGCGAAACGATTCCTGAGCATCGATCACTATCAGACAGGTTTTCATGGCAGCGCGCTCCGGGGGGTCGAGTGGACGATGCGCCTTATTTTTCTACTCTGCCGGCGTGCCGTCCGCGCTGCACCGGACAAGAATCGATCAAATCAGGACATTCGTCTCAGACGAGCCGCGCGGCCTGCAGCTCTTTCTTGAGGTAGGCGTAGAACAGTGGCGCCGCCACCAGTCCGGCCGGGCCGAACACCGCCTCGGCCGCGAACATCACGGCCAGCAGTTCCCACACGCCCATCTGCGTGCGGGCTCCCACCACCTTGGCATTGATGAAGTACTCGGCCTTGTGGATCAGGATCAGGAAGCCCAGGCACGCCAGCGCCGTGATCGGCGACACGGAAAGGCCGACCAGGGTGATGACGATGTTGCACAACAGGTTGCCGACGATCGGCACCAGCCCCGCGATGAACGTCAAGGTGATCAGCGCCGGCGTGTAGGGCAGCCGCAGATCCCACATCGGCAGCAGGAACAGCAGGAAGAGGGCGGTCAGAAAAGTGTTGAAGGCCGCGATCCAGAACTGGGCGGCCACGATCTGGCCGAAGGCTTCGCCGAAGAGGGTGATGCGCTGCTTCAATTGCTCGGCCAGCGGGCGGCGCGCCGGCGGATGGGGGGCAATGGCGGCCAGCGCGCCGACGATCATGCCGACGTACGCGAACAGCACGCCTCCCAGCCATGCTCGCCCGGTCAGCGCGAGCATGCCGGCTTGGGCGCGCAGGTAGCCGGCGACGACGCGCTGCACTTCCGCGGAGCCTTCGGGCAGATAGGCGGCGATGTCGGGCGGCAGCTTGAGGCGCAGTTCCAGCACCGTGCGGGCGATGTAGTCAAGGAGCTCCTGGTACTGCTCCGGCGCGTTGAGGACGAAGTCGCGCGCCTCGGAGAAAGCCACGCTGAGGAGGCCGATCGGCGCCAGCATCATCAGCGTGGCTGCGATGACGCGCGACCAGGAGGGAACGGCGGAGGCCAGGCCCTGCGGCCGCACGGGCAGCATGCGTCGAAAGCCTGTGTCCAGCACGCGAGCCAACCAGCGCGTACCCAGAAATCCGATGCACACGCACAACAGGCCGGGCAGCAGGCCCTGCCACATGATCAGCAGCAATGCACCTGCCATCAGCAGGTAGCTCGCCGTCAGCAGCGCGCGCGATGACGGCGTGGAGGGGATATCGCTCACGCGGTGCAAGGCCGCTCAGGCCACGACGACGGCTGCGCCGGCGCCGCGCTCGGCAATGACGCCGATCTCGTGCACTGTCTCGCCCGCGGCGCGCAGCGTCGCCGCACAGGCGGCGGCTTCGGCGGCGTCGATCACGACCACCATGCCGATACCGTTGTTGAAGGTGCGGTTCATCTCGATGTCGTCGATGCCGGCCACCTTCTGCAGCCAGGCGAACAGCTCGGTCTGCGGCCAGCTGCCTTTCTGGAGATGGGCCGCCGTGCCATCGGGCAGCACGCGCGGAATGTTCTCGAGCAGGCCGCCGCCGGTGATATGGGCGAGCGCCTTGATGGGGTGCTTGGCCACCGCCGCCAGCACCGGCTTCACGTACAGCCGCGTCGGCGCCATCACGGCGTCGCGGAAGGGCTGGCCGTCGAGCGTGGCGGGCAGGTCGGTGCCTGCGCGTTCGATCACCTTGCGCACCAGGCTGAAGCCGTTGGAGTGCACGCCTGCCGACGCCAGGCCCAGCACCGTGTCGCCCGGCTTGACGTTCTGGCCGGTGAGGATCAGCGACTTTTCGACCGCCCCGACCGCGAAGCCCGCGAGGTCATATTCGCCGGCCGGGTACATGCCGGGCATTTCGGCGGTCTCGCCGCCGATCAGCGCGCAGCCGCTGAGTTCGCAGCCCCGGGCGATGCCGCCGACCACGGCTGCCGCAGTGTCGACGTCGAGCTTGCCGCAGGCAAAGTAGTCGAGGAAGAACAGCGGCTCGGCGCCCTGGACCAGCACGTCGTTGACGCTCATTGCCACCAGGTCGATGCCGACGGTGTCGTGCATGTTCCATTCGAAGGCGAGCTTGAGCTTGGTGCCCACGCCGTCGGTGCCGCTTACCAGCACCGGCTCCTTGTAGCGCTTGGGTACTTCGAACAGCGCGCCGAAGCCGCCGATTCCGGCCAGCACGCCCTCGCGCATCGTCTTTTTGGCCAGCGGCTTGATGCGGTCGACCAGCGCGTCGCCGGCATCGATGTCGACGCCGGCATCCTTGTAACTGAGCGGGGTGGGCGGGGTGGAGTTCATGGGCTGGCCGGACGGAGGAGGGGAAGGGGCGAAAGGAAGGAGGACAATGACGCCGGCAACCGAGGCAGCCGGGCCGATAGAATTCGCCACGATTTTAAGGGCCGCCATGCCCTGTCCCATGAACCCCTTCTTTGCGTCATCCGCGCCACCCCAGCCGCTTCCGGCGGCCATGGCATGAAGCAGCTCGCGCTCGATATCGGCATTGCGACCGGTCCTACGCTCGCGGGCTTCTTCGCCGGGCCGAACGAGCCGGCGCTGCGGCACCTGGCGCTGTGGGTCGGCGACGCGCGTTCGACCACGCTGCATTCCCCGGTGCCGACCTACCTGTGGGGCGAGAGCGGCTGCGGCAAGACGCACCTGCTCGAAGCCGTGCGCGGCGCCTTGCGCGAGCAGGGGGCGAGCGTGGGCTGGCTGCATGCGGGGCTGCTGGACCCGCCCGAGTTCGACGAACGCTGGGGCGCCGTGCTGTTCGACGACGTGCATCTCTACACCGCGGTCCAGCAGCACGCCGCGTTCAACTGGTTCGTCAATGCGCAGAGCCTGCAGCGGGGCGTGGTGGCGGCGGGCACCGTGCCGCCGGCCGATCTGCCGCTGCGCGAGGACCTGCGCACGCGCCTGGGCTGGGGCCATGTGTTCCACTTGCAGGTGCTCGGCGAATCGGAGCGGCGCGCCGTGCTGCGCCAGGCCGCGGACAGCCGCGGCGTGATGCTGTCGGACGAAGTGCTCGACTACATGCTGCATCGTTTCAGCCGCGATCTCGGCAGCCTGATGGAACTGCTCGCGCAGCTCGACGGCTATGCCCTGCAGACCCAGCGCGCGATCACGATCCCGCTGATCCGGTCGATGCTCGAAAATGAATGAGGGCGCCAGAGGCGCCGAAGCTTTCCAATGATCAAGAAATTCATCGACAAACTCCTCGGCAAATCCGGCGCTGCCACACAGGGCAGCAAGGCCCGTTTCGGCAAGCGCCAGGAAGTGCCCGCCTCGGTGCATGGCATCGACCCGGCGCTGGTCGACGAGCGCGCCAAGAACGTCGTCACCACGCTGCAGGATGCCGGCTATGAGGCCTACGTCGTCGGCGGCGCGGTGCGCGACCTGCTGCTCGGCCTGCGCCCCAAGGACTTCGACGTCGCGACCAACGCCACGCCCGAGCAGGTGAAAAGCCTGTTTCGCCGCGCCTTCATCATCGGCCGGCGCTTTCGCATCGTGCACGTGGTGTACGGCCGCGGTCGCGAGCACGAGGTGATCGAGGTCTCGACCTTCCGTGCCTACATGGACAGCAACGGCGCCGAGCAGGTGGCCGGCAACGAACGCACCAGCAAGGGCGAGCTCGCGGGCATGAAGCACGCGGTGGACGCCAGCGGCCGCGTGCTGCGCGACAACGTCTGGGGTCCCCAGGAAGAAGACGCCGCGCGGCGCGACTTCACCGTCAATGCGATGTACTACGACCCGGCGAGCGAGATCGTGGTCGACTATCACAACGGCATCAAGGACTCGAAGAAGCTCATGCTGCGCATGATCGGCGACCCGATCACGCGCTACCGCGAAGACCCGGTGCGCATCATTCGCGCGATCCGCTTCTCGGCCAAGCTGGCAGCGCTCGGCTTCAAGCTCGAGCCCAAGACCGCGGCGCCGCTGGTCGAATCGAGCAAGCTGCTGGCCGACGTGCCGCAAAGCCGGCTGTTCGACGAGATGCTCAAACTGCTGCAGACCGGCCACGCTGTCGCCACCGTCGCGCAGCTGCGCAAGCTCGAGCTGACGACCGGCATCTACCCCTTGCTCGACGTCGTGGTCGAGCGCGCCGATCTGCCCTTCGTGAAGGCTGCCCTGCAGGACACCGACCGCCGCGTCGGCGAAGGCAAGCCGGTGGCGCCGAGCTTCCTGCTGGCCTGCGTGCTGTGGGCCGACGTGCGCGACGGCTGGGCCCAACGCGTCGAGGGCCGTCACGGCCAGCGCGGGCAAGCTGCGTTCCCGGCGCTGCAGGATGCGATCGACGACGTGTTCAATGCGCGCATCGGCGACGTCTCGGGCCGCGGCAAGCTGGCCGCCGACATGCGCGAGATCTGGATGATGCAGCCGCGCTTCGACAAGCGCACGGGCGCCACGCCCTACAGCCTGGTCGAGCAGGCGCGCTTTCGAGCGGCGTTCGACTTCATGCGCTTGCGCGCCGACGTCGGCGAGGTCAATGAAGCGATCGCCGAGTGGTGGCAGGAGTTCAGCACGGCCGACGAGGTGCGTCGGCAAGACCTGCTGGATCAGGTGCGCGACGAGCAGCACAAGAAAACGCGCCAACGCGCGCCCGCCGCGCGTGCGCCGGCGGCATCCGCCGCACCGGACGGCGCCGGCGAGGCTGAGCTTCCGCCCGACGGCGAAGTCGCTGCGGCCGCGCCGCGCAAGCGGCGCCGCCGGCGCAAGCCGCGCAGCGGCGGCGAAGCCGGCAGCAGCGTCGCGGCCGAATGACGGCGAGCCGCGCCTACGTCGCGATCGGCGCCAACCTCGGCGACGCGCGTGCGACGGCGAGGCAGGCGATGGACGAGCTGGCTGCGCTGCCCGGCACGCGCGTCAGCGCGCGCTCTTCGCTCTATTGCAGCGCCCCTGTCGATGCGCAGGGGCCCGATTTCATCAATGCGGTGGTCGAACTCGAAACCGAACTCGACCCGACGGCACTGCTGGCCGAGCTCCAGCGCCTCGAGAGCGGCGCGGGCCGCCAGCGCCCTTACCGCAACGCGCCGCGCACCCTCGATCTCGATCTGCTGCGCCATGGCGACGTGGTGATGGTCACGGCGGCGCTGACGCTGCCGCATCCCCGCATGGCCGAGCGCGCCTTCGTGCTCGTGCCGCTGGCGGAGATCGCGCCGGAGCTGGTCACGCCGGCCCAACTCGCGCAAGTGGCCGACCAGCGCATCGAACGTCTCTGACGCTCGTCTGCGGGCCCGACCATTACACTTGCGCGGTTTTTCACGATGGCGTCACATGAGTGTGGTGGCCGAAATCCAGGAGACCGCCATGTTCGGCAAGCTGCTGCCCCGCGAGGGGAATTTTTTCGAGATGTTCAATCAGCACGCCGACCGCATCGTCGAAGCCGCGCGCGCCTTCGAGCAACTCGTCGCCAATTACAACGACCTGCATCTGCGCGAGCAGTACAACCGCGATGTCGACAATGCCGAGCGCGCTGCCGACCGCGTGACGCATGACGTCAACCGGCTGATCCACAAGACCTTCATCACGCCGATCGACCGCGAGCAGATCCACAAGCTCATCAACACGATGGACGACGTGGCCGACCTGATCCAGGACTCCGCCGAGACCATGGCGCTCTACGACGTGCGCCACATGACGGAGGAGATCACGCGCCTGACCACGCTCAGCGTGAAGTGCTGCGAGCGGGTGAAGGATGCGGTCAAGTTCCTCAGCAAGATCACCGACCCGGCCATCGCGGAGGCCACGCTCAAGACCTGCGAGGAGATCGACCGGCTCGAGTCCGACGCCGACCGCGTGATGCGCAGCGCGATGAGCAAGCTGTTCCGCGAAGAGCCGGACGTGCGCGAAGTCATCAAGCTCAAGGCCATCTACGAGCTGCTGGAGACGATCACCGACAAGTGCGAAGACGTCGCCAACGTGATCGAGGGCATCGTCCTCGAGAACTCCTGAGCGCGGGCGCCGAATGACAACGGTGCAGGTCGCCCTGTGGGTGGTGGTGGTGCTGGTTGCGCTGGCCATCGCATTCGACTTCATGAACGGCTTTCACGACGCGGCGAATTCGATCGCCACGGTCGTATCGACCGGCGTGCTCAAGCCCGGCCACGCCGTGGTGTTCGCGGCATTCTTCAATCTCATCGCGATCTTCGTCTTCCACCTGAGCGTGGCGGCGACCGTCGGCAAGGGCATCGTGCAGCCGGGCATCGTCGATGTGCACGTGGTGTTCGGCGCCCTCGTCGGCGCCATCAGCTGGAACTTTCTCACCTGGTACTACGGCATCCCCAGCAGTTCGTCGCACGCGTTGATCGGCGGCATCGTGGGCGCGGTGATCGCCAAGGCCGGATCGAGCGCCTTGATCGCCGCCGGGATCTGGAAGACCGTAGCCTTCATCTTCGTTTCGCCGCTCCTGGGTTTTCTGCTCGGCTCGTTGATGATGATCGTGGTCGCCTGGGGATTCCGGCGTTCGACGCCGTCGCGCGTGGACCGGTGGTTCCGCACGCTCCAGCTGGTTTCGGCCGGCGCCTACAGCCTGGGCCACGGCGGCAACGATGCGCAGAAGACCATCGGCATCATCTGGATGCTGCTGATCGCGACCGGCTATTCGGCTGCCAACGCGGAGGCGCCACCGGCCTGGACCGTCGGCACTTGCTATGCGGCGATCGCGCTCGGCACCATGTTCGGCGGCTGGCGCATCGTCAAGACCATGGGCCAGAAGATCACCAAGCTCAAGCCGGTCGGCGGCTTCTGTGCCGAGACGGGCGGGGCGCTGACCCTGTTCCTCGCCACGGCGCTGGGCATTCCGGTCTCGACCACGCACACCATCACCGGCGCGATCGTCGGCGTCGGCTCGGCCCAGCGCGCGAGTGCGGTGCGCTGGGGAGTGGCCGGCAACATCGTGTGGGCCTGGATCTTTACGATCCCGGCCTCGGCCTTCGTAGCCGCGATCGCCTACTGGATCGGCCTTCAGGTCTTCTGACGGTCGAAGGCTACTGCGAGATCTTGCGGCCTTCTTCGATCTGGTGCTCGAAGAAGCGCTGGAAGCTGAAGGCGATGCTGGCCATGAGGATCGTGCTGCCGAAGAACAGGGCCAGTACGACTGCGCCGATGGTGAGCCAGTTGGTGCGTCCGGCGGGGGCGTCGACGGGAGCGCCGGCGTTGTAGCGTGCGTTCCATTTTTCGGGCGTCATCAGCCCGTAGACGATGGCGGTGAGCGCGCAGCCCGCGATCGTGAAGCCGAGCAACGGGATCAAGATCCAGCTCCAGCCGTCGTCCACGCCGTAGAGGCGCAGGCGTTCGATGCCGTAGAGCCCGAGCGCCGTCGGGATCGGGAGCAGCCAGCCCAAGGTACTGCCGAAGCCGCGCAGGTAGAAGCAGTGCAGGCCCAGAGGCCCGCCCAGAAAGGCGAGCCAGGAGGCCACGGTCTTGCTCTTCATTCCGGGCTTGTCGAGCTGCCTTCGCCCAGCACCTTTTCCATCAGCACCACGTCGCGCCATTGGCCGAACTTCCAGCCGCAGTCCTTGAGCACGCCCACATGGGCGAAGCCCTGCCCGCGGTGGACGCCGATCGATCCCGCGTTGGCCGAGTCGCCGATCACCGCGATCAGCTTGCGCACGCCGACGGATTCGGCGGCCTGCGTCAGTGCGGCCAGCAGCCGTGCGCCCAAACCCTGGCCGCGTGCGGCTTCGGCCAGGTAGATCGAATCCTCGGCCGAAAAGCGGTAGGCGGGACGGGGCTTGAACCAGTTGCAGTAGGCGAAGCCGAGCAGCTCGCCGTCTTGTTCGGCCACCAGGAAGGGCAGGTTCTTCGACAGCACGTCGGCCCGGCGGGCGGCCATGTCGGCGGCGGTGGGCGGCTCGGTCTCGAAGGTGCCCGTGCCGTGCAGCACATGATGGGCGTAAATGGCGGTGATGGCTGCGACATCTTCGTTGCGGCTGGGGCGGATGGTGGTCATTCTGAGACGCCTGGCGATGCCAAGGTGGTGAAAAAAGTGGCTCGGGCTATAATCGTGGGCTTTTCAGCGTGTCGCTGGCCGGGTGGCCATGTCGCGTGTCTCGACGCTGGAAGAACACTGTGGGCGAACCTTTTCGGGTTTGCTGCACCACCCGAAGGATAAATCATGGTCGTCATTCGACTCTCCCGCGGCGGCGCCAAAGGCCGTCCGTTTTTCAACATCGTCGTGTCGGACAAGCGTGTTCGCCGCGATGGCCGCTTCATCGAGCGCCTGGGTTTCTACAACCCGACCGCCAAGGAAAACGAAGAAAGCATCCGCATCGCGCAGGATCGCCTGGCCTACTGGAAGAGCGTCGGCGCGCAAGCCTCGCCCACGGTCCATCGCCTGATCAAGCAAGCCGCCGCAGCGGCTCCCAAGGCGGCGGCCTAAGCCGCCGGCAAGGCGATGCTGCCCACGCTCGAAGCCGCCGAATTGCCGGCGGATGCGATCGAAGTGGCGCGCATCGCCGACGCCTGGGGCATCAAGGGCTGGTTCAAGGTCCTGCCCCACAGCGCCCAGCCCGAGGCGCTTTTTTCATCCAAGCGCTGGTTTCTGCAGCCGCCCGGCGCACAGAGCGCCGCCGCTTTCCGGCTCGCGATCCGCGAGGCCAAGGAACATTCCGACTGCATCGTTGCGTCGTCCGAGGACGTGCCTGACCGCAACGCGGCCGAAGCGCTGCGCGGGGCGCGCGTGTTCGTGCCGCGTTCGAGCTTTCCGACCGCCGGCGACGACGAGTACTACTGGGTCGATCTGATCGGCCTTGCCGTCGTGAACCGCGAAGGCGTCGCACTCGGCACGGTGCGCGAACTGCTCGCCACCGGACCGCAGACCACGCTGGTGCTGGACGCCCAGGAGGAGGGCGGCAAGCCGGTCGAGCGCATGGTTCCGTTCGTCTCGGCCTTCGTCGACAAGGTGGATCTGCCGGGCCGGCTGATCACCGTCGACTGGCAGCCAGACTACTGAGCCGCCGGGCTCCGGCGCCGCCATGCGCTTCGACGTCATCACACTCTTTCCCGAGCTGTTCGCGCCCTTTCTCGCGAGCGGCGTGACGCGCCGTGCCTACGAGTCGAAACAGGTCGAGGTCGTGCTGTGGAACCCGCGCGATTTCGCCGACGGCAACTATCGGCGCATCGACGACCGGCCCTTCGGCGGCGGCCCCGGCATGGTCATGATGGCCGAGCCGCTGTCGGCCTGCCTCGATGCGGCGCTGGCGGCGCGGGGTACCGCGGCACCGGTGCTTCTTTTCTCGCCGATCGGCGAAACCCTTCGGCACGAGGCGGTGGAGCGCTGGTCCGCCGGCGAAGGCGCGGTGCTGGTGTGCGGACGCTATGAAGGCATCGACCAGCGCTTCATCGATGCGCGTGTGACGCACCAGTTGAGCATCGGTGACTTCGTGTTGTCGGGCGGCGAGATTCCCGCCATGGCCTTGCTCGACGCCGTCGCGCGGCTCCAGCCGGGCGTGCTGGGCGACGCGGACAGCCACGTGCAGGACAGCTTCAACCCGGCGCTCGACGGCCTGCTCGACTGCCCCCACTACACCCGGCCGGAGCAATGGATGGGCGAGGGCGTGCCTCCCGTCCTGCTCTCGGGGCATCACTTGCAGATCGAGCGTTGGCGACGCGACCAGCGGCTCGCGATCACCCAGCAGAAACGCCCCGACTTGATCGAGGCGGCTCGCGCAGCCGGGCGGCTCAGCCCGGCGGACGAGAAAGCGCTCCAAAAAAAGCTATAATCTTTGGCTCCCCGATCCTCTGCCGGCCGCGTCGCCTTGGCCTCCCAGGCTTCATGACGCCTTTTGTGTAGCGCGAGCACGATCGAATCCAGGAAACCAATGAACCTCATCCAGACCCTCGAGCAGGAAGAAATCGCCCGGCTCGGCAAGAAGATTCCCGATTTCATGCCCGGTGACACGGTCATCGTCAGCGTGAACGTTGTCGAAGGCAACCGCAAGCGCGTGCAGGCCTACGAGGGCGTCGTGATCGCCAAGCGCAATCGCGGCCTCAACAGCGGCTTCACGGTGCGCAAGATCTCCAGCGGCGAAGGCGTGGAACGTACGTTCCAGACCTACAGCCCGCTGATCGCCGGCATCGAAGTCAAGCGTCGCGGCGATGTACGTCGTGCCAAGCTCTACTATCTGCGCGAGCGCAGCGGCCGTTCGGCACGCATCAAGGAAAAGCTGCCGGGCAAGTCGTCGGCAGCGGCTGCTCAGTAAAGAGCACCTCCCGTCGTGCAAAAAGCCGCCGATCGAGGCGGCTTTTTGCATTTGTGCTTCGATGCATCCTGCGTTCGTGATTTTTGTTGTTGCGCCGCGTGTCACGCTGGCGCGGTTTTTGCGCTTTACTCAGCTATTCCTTCTTTGACTACACCACTACCGTCCATCATGCGCGCTGCCTCCGTTGAGTCCGTCAACGCCGTCCTGCCGTCGGCGCTGCGGTCCTTCGACCCGCGCGAGGTGCCGGTGGTCGGCATCGACGCCGCGCTCCCCGCGGTGGCGCCTTCCCGCTTCGATGCGCGCGCCTTGCGTGCACGCTTTGCCACGCCGCCGGCCTGGGTGCCCGAACTGCGGCGCGAGCCGCGGTTGACGGACCGCATACCCGCGCAGGCAGCGGTGCTGGTGCCGATCGTGATGAGGGACGAACCCACCGTGCTGCTGACCGAACGGACGGCGCATCTGTCTACGCATTCGGGCCAGGTGGCCTTCCCGGGCGGGCGGGTCGATCCCGAGGACGCCAATATCGCGGCGGCGGCCCTGCGCGAGGCGTGGGAAGAGGTCGGCTTGTCGGCGGAGTACATCGAGGTGCTGGGCTGCCTGCCGACCTATACGACCGTCACGTCCTTCATCGTGACGCCGGTGGTGGCGCTCGTGCGCCCGGACTTCGAGCTGAACATCAATCCCTATGAGGTGGCGGCGGCTTTCGAAGTGCCGCTCGCCCACCTGATGAATCCGGCGAACCACCGGCGCCACGCGCTCGTCGGCGAAGACCTCAAGTCGCGCGAGTGGTTTTCGATGCCCTACCAGGACGGTCCTCACGAGCGTTACGTGTGGGGCGCGACGGCGGGCATGCTGCGCAACCTCTACCGCTTCCTCTCGGCCTGAACCACGCCACGTCCGGTCCGGTGCCACGGAGGCACTCGCTATCATCGGACGGATGAGCTTCTTTGCGATCCTGTGCGCGTTGCTGATCGAACAGGTACGGCCGCTGGCGTATCACAACCCGGTGTACGGCAGCGTGCTCGCATGGACGCGCTGGACCAGCCGCAATTTCGACGCCGGCAAGCCGCACCATGGCTGGGTGGCCTGGGGGCTCGCAGTGCTCGTGCCGACGGTGCTCGCATTGGGCGTGCACTGGTTGCTGGTGCTGACGCTGGGGTTGCCCTTCGCGGTGTTGTGGAGCGTCGCGGTGCTCTACGTCACGCTGGGCTTTCGGCAGTTCAGCCACCATTTCACCAGCATCCGCGATGCCCTCGACGAGGGCGACGAAGCGCTCGCCCGCTCGCTGCTCGCGCACTGGCAGCGCGTCGATGCAGCCGACCTTCCGCGCAGCGAGATCGTGCGTCACGTGATCGAGCACTCGGTGATCGCGGCGCATCGGCACGTGTTCGGCGTGCTTGCGTGGTTCTCTATCCTCGCCGCCGCCGGGCTGGGGCCTGCCGGCGCGGTGTTCTACCGCATGAGCGAGTTCGTTTCGCGCTATTGGGCGCACAAGAACGGCGCCTCGATCCAGCCGTCCAGCACGTGGGTTCAGCACGCGGCCGATCGGGCCTGGGGCGTGATCGACTGGCTGCCGGCGCGCATCACGGCGCTCGGTTTCGCGGTGGTCGGCAGTTTCGAAGAGGCGATCGACTGCTGGCGCAACGACGCCCGGCGCTTTCCCAATGAGAACGACGGCGTGATCCTGGCCGCGACCTCGGGTGCCGTCAACGTGCGGCTCGGCGGCGGCACCCTGAGTCCGGTCCCTTTGACCGATCCGCTGTCGAGGGCGCAGGCGGGCGATCCGCTTGCCGCAGGCCGTGGACCGGACAGCGGCAGCACGCCGGGGCGGGAGCCCGAACCGGCGCACCTGCGCAGCGTCGTCGGCCTGGTCTGGCGTTCGGTCGTGATGTGGATGGTGCTGCTCGCGCTGCTTACGCTGGCGCGCCTGCTGGGCTGAGCGGGGCGTGTCGGCCTTGAGCACCGTTCCAAGCTTCTGGAGTCCGCGCATTGCGGCGCTGGAGCCCTATGTGCCGGGCGAGCAGCCGCGCATCGCGAATCTGGTCAAGCTCAATACCAACGAGAACCCCTATCCACCCTCGCCGCGAGTGCTCGAAGCCATTCAGGAGGCGGCCGAGAAGGGACTCGAGCGCTACCCTGATCCCGAATCGATCGCGCTGCGCGAAGCGGTCGCTGTGCGCCACGGGCTGCACGGCTCGCAAGTGTTCGCAGGCAATGGCTCCGACGAAGTGCTGGCCCACGCCTTCTTCGCCTTCTTCCAGCAAGCCGAGCCCTTGCTGATTCCGGACGTCACCTACAGCTTCTACCGGGTCTACGCGCAGCTCTATGCCATCGCGTGCGAGCTGCAGCCGGTGGACGAAGGACTTCGCATCGATGCCGACGCGCTGGCCGCGCGTGCCGCGGCCGGTTGCGGCGGCATCGTGATCGCGAATCCCAATGCGCCGACCGGCATCGGGATGCCGCTCGCATGCATCGAGCGCCTGCTCCAGGCGTGCCCGCAGCGCGTGGTGCTGGTGGACGAGGCCTATGTGGACTTCGGCGGCGAAAGCGCGCTGCCCCTGATCGCGCGCTATCCGAACCTGCTGGTCGTGCAGACGCTGTCGAAATCGCATTCGCTCGCCGGGTTGCGGGTGGGCTTTGCCTGCGGGCAGGCGCAGCTGATCGATGCGCTGCAGCGGGTCAAGAACAGCTTCAACTCCTATCCTCTCGACCGTTTGGCGACGGCGGGCGCCATTGCCGCACTCGCCGACGAGGCCTGGTTCTCGAAGACGCGCGACGCCGTCATCGACACCCGCGAGGGGCTGACGCTGCAGCTGGAGGATCTGGGCTTCGAGGTATTGCCCTCGCAAGCCAACTTCGTGTTCGTGCGCCATTCCGTGCACGATGCCGCCGCACTGGCGGCGGCGCTGCGCTCGCGTGCGGTGCTGGTGCGGCACTTCGGACAGCCGCGCATCGCGCAGTACCTGCGCATCAGCATCGGCACGCGGGAGCAGTGCAGCCTGATGGTCGATGCGCTGGCGCGGATTCTCGATTGAATCGTCTCAGGCTCGGCCGGTCACTTCCTTGAGCAGGCCGATGTACTGATCGACGAAGCGCGCGGGCATGAAGGCCTTCGCACGCTCGCGGGCCTTTGCCGTCTGCGCGGCCCGGAGAACCGGGTCGCCCAGCACTCGCTGCATCTGCACAGCCAGCGCTTCATCGTCGCCGTTCGGGAAGACGAGACCGGCATCGCCGACGCACTCCGAGAGTCCGCCCTTGGCCGAGACGATGAGGCTCTTGCCCGCCGCCAGGAGCTCGACCGCGACACCGCCCATCGGCTCGTACCACGCCGACGGGATCACGCCGATCATGCCCTTCGAGACCCATTCGACGAGCGCAGGGCCCGATTGCGAGCCGGCGAAGACGACGGAAGCAGAGAGGCCCGATTCGGCCACCAGCCGTTCGATCTCCGGCCGCGCGCTCCCGTCCCCGATGAGCAGCAGCCGCGGCGCTTCCCTGCTGCGTTGGACGACCTTCGCGAAGGCGCGGATCAAGGTGTCGACGCCCTTCTCCTGCACGATCCTTCCCATGTAGAAGAACTCGTACTCGGGCTGGCCGCGGTCGGCTGCATGGAAGCGCTCGATCGGAAAGGGGTTGTAGATCTGCACCTGCCGCGGCAGCGGCAGCGTCTTGCTCATCCACTGGGTGATGGCGACATTCCGCGTGACGGCGAACTTGGCGATGCTGCGTCGCAGCAGCAGTTTCAGGCCATCCTTCAAGCCGCGCACGTAGCCGCTTCGGCGTGCATGAAAGAGAAAGGACGCCACGGGCTCCAGCGGAGCCGGGGCGTTGTCGACCCAGCCGGCGCCGTCGATGCACGACGCCTGGTAGCCGACGTGCACCCAGACGAAGGGCTTGCGATAGGCCAGAACCCAGGGCTGAAGCGCCAGGCTCGCGCCGTTGAACAGGACCACGTCCGCCCAGCGCAGAAGTTCGCGCACGCGCGCGCTGGCCGGTTGGCGGATCACCTCGAAGGGGAGCTGCGCGCCGTCCCCGTCGGGCGTCTGCGTCACCACCTTGCAGTCGATGCCTTTCGCGACAAAGCCCTCGACGAGTGCGCGCGATACGGTCTCTACGCCGCCCACCGACGGATGGAACACATGCGAATACAGCAGCACCTTCATTTGTAGCGGGATTGGCTCAGCTCGGCGAACAGCTCGCCGTAGATCCGGTAGCGCGAGGGATTGATCGCACCCGGATGGCCGGGCGACTCCACTTGCGCGATCACGCCGCAGCCCGGCTCGTGCAGATGCGTGCAGTTGTAGAACTTGCATGCCGTGGCGTGTTCGGCGATGTCGGGCATCAGGTGCGCGAGCTGCATCGCTTCGATGTGCTGCAGCCCGAATTCCTGGAAACCCGGCGAATCGATCAGCGCCGTGGTCCGCGGTTCGTCCACCCAGTACCAGGTGGTGCTGGTCGTCGTGTGCTTGCCCGAGTTGAGCGCCTGCGAGATCTCGGCCGTCGAGGCCAGCGCGCCGGGCACCAGCAGGTTGGTCAGCGTGCTCTTGCCGGCGCCCGACGGGCCGAGCACCAACGTGGTCTTGCCCGCCAGCAATTTCATCAAGGTCGCGCGATCGGCCTCCGGCGAGGCTTTGAGCGACAGCGGCAGCACGCCATGGTGCATGCGGCGATAGGGCGCCAGCCTGGCCCAGGCCCGTTCGAAGGGGGCGACGACATCGCTCTTGTTGAGCGCGATGATCGGCGCGATGCGTTCGGCCGCGGCCGCGATCAGCGCACGCGCCAACTGAGTTTCGGAGAATTCGGGCTCGGCCGCGATCAGGATGAGCACCTGGTCGAGATTGGCCGCGAAGGATTTGGTGCGAATCTCGTCCTGCCGGTAGAACAGGTTCTTCCTCTGCTGAACCTGCTCGATGGTGCCCTCGTCCTCGCTGGCCTGCCAGCGCACCCGGTCGCCCACCACGGCCTGGCTTTTCTTGCCGCGCGGGTGGCAGATCAGTCGTTCGCGTTCGGGCGTTTCGACGAGGCAGTGGCGGCCATGGCTGGCAATGACGAGTCCGTCGCGCAATGCGGCGCCCGCGGCGTCGCTGCGTTGCTTAGCCAAGGGCACGTTCCATCGGGCTCAGGCCGTTGCCAGCAGGGCGTCTGCCTGCGCTGCGCAGTCGAAGTCCGTGGCCGAGATGCCACCGACGTCGTGCGTGTTGAAGCGCACGACGCAGCGGTTGTAGTGCACCGAAAGGTCGGGGTGGTGGTCTTGCGTGTGCGCAATGAAGGCCAGTGCGTTCACGAAGGCGATGGTCTCGAAGTAGTTTGCAAAGCCGAAGGTCTTCTCGATCGCGACATCGGCGCCGTCGCCGGTCAGCTTCCAGCCTTCGAGCCGCGCCAGGGCAGCCACGATCTCGGTGGCGCTCAGCGCGCGGCGCGCGTGCTTCTTCCAGTCCTTGGGTTTGAACATGCTGCTCATGGTCGGCTTTCTCAGGTTCAACCCGCCGCCATGCGCGCGAGGCGCTCGGAGGCGGGCGGGTGCGAGTAGTAGAACTTGACGAACACCGGGTCGGGTGTCAGCGTCGAGGCATTGTCCTGGTAGAGCTTGAGCAGCGCCGCCGAGAGGTCGGCGCCGCTGGTCTGCGCGATGGCATAGGCATCGGCCTCGAACTCGTGCTTGCGCGAGATGAGCACCGGCAGCGGTGCGACGAAGAAGCCGAAAACCGGCACCGCCAGCATGAAGAGCAGGATGGCGAGCGCGTCGTTGGGCGCCGCCATGTTGGGCTGCACGCCCAGGCCGACGTAGAACCACGAATGGAGCGACAGCCAGCCCAGCAGCGCGAAGCCGGCCAGGCTCAGCGCGAACATCGCGGCCATGCGCTTCACGACGTGCCGGCGCTTGAAATGGCCCAGTTCGTGCGCGAGCACCGCCTCCACCTCGCCGGCGTTGAGCTGGCGCAGGAGCGTGTCGTAGAAGACCACGCGCTTGCTGGCGCCGAAGCCGGTGAAGTAGGCATTGGCATGCGCGCTGCGCTTGCTGCCGTCCATCACGAACAGACCTTTGGCCGCGAAGCCGCAGCGCTGCATCAGCGCGTTGACGCGCGCCTTGAGCGCGGCGTCGTCCAGCGGTTTGAACTTGTTGAAGAGGGGCGCAATGAAGGTCGGATAGACCAGCATCAGCAGCAGATTGAGCGCCATCCATGCGCCCCAGGCCCATAACCACCACAGGCTGCCGGCTGCGCCCATGAGCCAGAGGATCAAGGCAGCGATGGGCAGGCCGATCAGCGCACCCAGCAGCAGCGACTTGACGCCGTCGAGGAGCCAAAGCCGCCAGGTCATCTTGTTGAAGCCGAAGCGCTCCTCGAGCCTGAAGGTCTGCCAGAGCGTGAACGGGAGGTCGAGCAGGCCGCTGATCAACGCGAAGGCGCAGAGCAGAGCGAGCTGCTGCAGCATGCCCGCGCCCATCCATTCCATCAGCAGCTTGTTGAGGAGGTCGAGGCCGCCCAGCAGGGTCCAGCCCAAGAGCACTGCCGTGCCCCATGCCATTTCGAGCAGGCCGAAACGGGTCTTGGCCACCGTGTAGTTGGCGGCCTTCTGGTGTGCTGCGAGCGTGATGGCCTGCGCGAAGGCCGCAGGCACCGCATCGCGATGGCGCGCCACGTGACGCACCTGCCGCGTGGCGAGCCAGAGCTTGATGACGAGGCCTGCAGCCAGCGCGAGGGCGAACGCAAAAGTGAAGAGGAGGGCGGCGGACATGGCGAGGCGAGTTTAGCCCGCACGCCGGCCGGTCGCGCACAGGGTCATCGACGACAATCCCCCGATGTCAGAATCCACCGCCCCGACCGCGCCCGTGCCCGTCACCACCCTCAAGAAGAGCGACCAGAACCTGGTCTGGCTGGACTGCGAAATGAGCGGCCTCGACCCCGAAAAGGAGCGCCTGCTCGAGATCGCCGTCGTCGTGACCGGCCCCGATCTGGTGCCGCGCATCGATGGGCCCGTGCTCGTCATCCACCAGAGCGACGAGGTGCTCGACGGCATGGATTCCTGGAACAAGGGAACGCACGGCCGCAGCGGTCTGATCGACAAGGTCAAGGCCTCCACGCTCGACGAGGCCGCGGCCGAGCAGCAGTTGCTCGAGTTCGTCGCGCGCTACATCCCGAAGAACGGCTCGCCGATGTGCGGCAACACCATCGGCCAGGACCGGCGCTTCCTGGTCAAGTACATGCCCAAGCTGGAAGCCTACTTCCACTACCGGAACCTCGACGTCAGCACCCTCAAGGAACTGGCCAAGCGCTGGAAGCCGGCTGCCTACAACGCCTTCAAGAAACAGCAGGCGCATACCGCGCTGGCCGACGTCCACGAGTCGATCGAAGAGCTCGCGCACTACCGCGACACCTTCCTGCGCATCACGGATTAGGTAAAAACCCGGAGCCATGCGATAATCGTAGGCTTCGCTGCCGGGAAGCATTCAGGCAGCGTTTCTTGCATCTCCCTATCTTGCACACCGCGCCCCTTTGAATGGGCCGCAGCAAAGACGAAAGTCCTTGCTGAATGTCGTTGGATGGTTGATGTTTTTCACCACCCGACGGAGCGCCGCCTGCGGCAGCGCTCGCGTATGAGATTTCTCAATGAACGACGCTTTTGCAGCGCAGGGCGACTTTGCGCCTGTGCAATCCGATGAATTCGCCATCGCCATCACCGGCGAATCGCTTGCCTCCACCGAAACGACGACTGCTTTCGAGGCGCTCGACGCCGTAGCAGTCGCCGAGCCGAAGCTGCCCAACGGCTTCGTCAAGCTCGGTCTCGCGCCCGAACTGATCGCCGCGGTCGAAGACCTCGGTTTCACCCAGCCGACCACTGTGCAGGAGCACGTGATTCCGCGCGCCATGACCGCCAGCGGCCAGGCCGACGGCGCCACGCGTTTCGTCGACCTGATGGTCTCGAGCCAGACCGGCAGCGGCAAGACCGCAGCCTTCCTGCTGCCCGTGCTGCACACCCTGCTGCAGCGCCAGGCCGAAGCCGAGGCTGCGGCCAAGGCCGAATTCCAGCGCCTGGCGGCCGAAGCCGCCGCACGCGGCGAAGCGCCGCCCAAGAAGCCCAAGCGCAAGGACCCGACCAACGCGCGCCATTTCAAGGCCGCCACGCCCGGCGCGCTGATCCTGTGCCCCACGCGCGAACTCGCCCAGCAGGTGGCGCATGACGCCATCGACCTGGTCAGGCATTGCCGCGGTCTGCGCATCGCCAACGTGGTGGGCGGCATGCCCTACCAGTTGCAGATCGCCAAGCTGCAGAACGCCGACCTCGTGGTCGCCACGCCCGGCCGGCTGCTCGACCTGCAGCGCTCGATGCAGATCAAGCTCGACCAGGTCAAGTTCCTCGTCGTCGACGAGGCCGACCGCATGCTCGACCTCGGCTTCTCGGACGACCTCGCCGAAGTCAACCAGCTCACCATCGAGCGCCAGCAGACCATGATGTTCAGCGCCACCTTCGCGCCGCGCATCCAGCAGCTGGCACAGCGCGTAATGCGCGAGCCGCAGCGCGTGACCATCGACAGCCCGCAGGAGAAACACGCCAACATCAAGCAGGTGCTGTTCTGGGCCGACAACAGCCAGCACAAGCGCAAGCTGCTCGACCACTGGCTGCGCGACACCACCATCAACCAGGCGATCGTGTTCGCGAGCACGCAGGTCGAATGCGACGGTCTTGCCAACGACCTGCAGCAGGACGGCTTCAGCGCCGTGGCGCTGCACGGTGCGCTGAGCCAGGGCCTGCGCAATCGCCGGCTGATGGCGCTGCGCCAGGGCCAGGTGCAGATCCTCGTGGCCACCGACGTGGCCGCGCGCGGCATCGACGTGCCGACCATCACGCACGTCTTCAACTTCGGTCTGCCGATGAAGGCCGAGGACTACACCCACCGCATCGGCCGCACGGGCCGGGCAGGGCGCGACGGCCTGGCCGTGACCTTTGCCGAATTCCGCGATCGCCGCAAGATCTTCGACATCGAGTCGTACAGCCGCCAGCAGTTCAAGGCCGAGGTGGTACCCGGCCTCGAGCCGCAGCAGCGCTCGCCGCAGTCGCGCCCGGGAGGCGACTTCGGCGGCCGCGGCCGCGACAGCCGTGACAACCACTCGCGCGATCGCAAGTTCGGCGGCGGCGGTGGTCATCGTGGCGGCCCTGCAGGCGGCTACGCGGGCGCCAGCGGTTTCAACGATCGTGGTCCCGCACGCGGCCCCGGCGCACCAGCACCCCGCGGCTTCCAGAACCAGGGCAATACAGGTTTCGGCGGCGGTCGCGACGACGGCGGCTACGGCCGCAAGCCGGGCTGGGGCGACAACGCTCCGCGTGGCGGCGCTGGCGCGGGCCGTGGTGACGGTTTCGCACCTCGCGGCAACGGCGCCGGACATGGCGGCGGCAAGGTGTTCGTGCCGCGCGACGCGCAACGGCGCGGCGCCTTCAAGCCGAGCCGCTGAGGGGGTCCGCAGCCTGACGGCTGCCCCACGCGCCAAAGCCCGCCCTCACGAAGGCGGGCTTTTTTCTTGTGCGCTTCAGGCCAGCGGCACGCTCGCTTCCTTGAGCACCCGTAGCACGAAGTGCGACTGGCTGTGGCGGATGCCCGGGATCTTGTAGAGCTTCTCGCGCAGCAACCGCTCGTAGTCGCGCGTGTCGCGCACCGCGATTCGGATGTAGTAGTCGTAGTCGCCGGAAACCAGGTAGGCCTCCTGAATCTCGGGGATGGTGGCGAGCACGCGGCCGAACTCGTAGAGCGTCTCGTCGCTGTGGCTTTCCAGCGTGAGCTGCACGATCACCGAGTCGTGGTAGCCGAGCTTCGATGCATCGAGGTCGACCGTGTAGCGCTTGATCACTTCCTGCGCTTCAAGCTTCTTGATGCGGGTCCAGCAGCTCGTCGGGGACAGGCCGACCTCGGTGCCGATCTCCTGCAGCGTCTTGCGCGAATCGTGCAGCAGGGCACGCAGGATCGCCATATCGAACTTGTCGAAGGTTTCTTCGTCGGTTTTCTTGTTTTGGCGATTGATCTTCATGGGATAGGACGAATTGCTTGAAAGAAGGAAGCAAATTCTGCAACGAAACCGGAAAAATTGGCGAATGCAAACCACCGCTCCCGTCCCCACGCTTCTCTCGCTGCGCAATGGCGCCGAAGCCCTGCTCGACACCCTGGTCGAGTGCGGCATCGACACGATCTTCGGCTACCCCGGCGGCGCCGCGTTGCCGCTCTATGACGCGCTGCACGGAGAACCGCGGTTGCGCCATGTGCTGGTTCGGCACGAGCAAGCGGCGGTGCATGCGGCCGAGGGCTACGCACGCAGCACCGGCCGCGTTGGCGTGGTGCTGGTGACCTCCGGGCCCGGCGTCGGCAACACGATCACCGGGCTGCTCGACGCCATCAGCGATTCGGTGCCCGTGCTGTGCATCAGCGGCCAGGTCGCGACCGCGGTGATCGGCACGAATGCGTTCCAGGAGAGCGATGCGCTCGGCATGTCGCGGCCGGTGACCAAGTGGAATCACCAGATCCGCCTTGCGAACGAGATTCCGGCCGTGGTGCGGCGCGCGCTGGGCATCGCCGCCTCCGGGCGTCCAGGACCGGTGCTGCTCGACGTGCCGAAGGATGTTCAGCTCGCGCCGCTGACCGGCGAGCCGGCTTCGACGGCGCGGCGGCTCGGCCCGGGTGCGCGGATCCCGCCGTACGCCAGCCTGCAGCGTGCCGCCGATCTTCTGTCGACCGCACGCCGGCCCGTTCTCTACGGCGGCGGCGGGCTCATCAACGCCGGTCCCGGCGCATGCGAAGCCTTTACCCGCCTCGTGCATCGCCTCGACGCACCCTGCACGCTGACCTTGATGGGCCTCGGCGCCTTCCCGGCGTCCGACCCGCGCTTTCTCGGTATGCTGGGCATGCACGGCACGCTGGAGGCCAACCTTGCGATGCACGAGGCCGACCTCGTGGTTTGCGTCGGCGCGCGCTTCGACGATCGCGTGACCGGCAGGCTCGACGAGTTCTGTCCGCATGCGCGCAAGATCCACATCGACATCGATCCCAGCAGCATCAACAAGGTGGTGCGGATGGACGCCCCGTTGGTTGGCGACTGCGGCGCGGTGTTGGATGCGCTGCTCGTCATGCCCGCGCTCGATGGCCTCGCGTCCAAACGCTTGGCGCCCTGGTGGCGGCGCATCGAGCACTGGCGCGCGCAGCGCTGCCTGGACTTCGCTGCGCGCCGCGACGCGATCCTGCCGCAGCAACTGATGCGCTCGCTGCAGCAGGCCATCGCAGGCCGCGACGCGATCGTCTCCACCGATGTCGGCCAGCACCAGATGTGGGCAGCACAGTACCTGCGCTTCGAGCGGCCGCGCCGCTGGCTCACTTCGGGCGGCGCCGGCACCATGGGCTATGGCCTGCCGGCCGCGATCGGCGCGCAGATCGCGCATCCGGACGCGCTCGTCGTCTGCGTGAGCGGCGATGCGTCGGTGCTCATGAACATCCAGGAGCTTTCCACGGCCATGCAGCACCGCGCGGGCGTGAAGCTCGTGCTCTGCAACAACGGCTACATGGGCATGGTGCGCCAGTGGCAGGAGCTGAACCACGGCAATCGCCTGAGCCACAGCTGGAACGAGGCGCTGCCCGACTTCGTGGCGCTGGCCAGGGCCTTCGGCTGGGGTGCGCGGCGCGTGTCGGACCCTGCCGAACTACCGGCGGCGCTGGTCGAGTGCCTGGCGTACGAAGGTCCCTTCTTCCTCGACGTGCAGGTGGCGGCGCAGGAGAACTGCTTTCCGATGATGCCGGCCGGCCAGGGCCACCATCGCGTGCTGCTCGCCAAGGACCGGTGGTACGCGGAAGACTGACCGCGCAGGCCGGGTAACCGTCACGGGCGACAATGCCGGTTGGCCGCGCGTTCCGGTTTCGTTTTGCGCGCCATCACCACTCGGAAAGAACCCCAAGGACCGACATGAGCACAGCAAGCTACACCGACACCCGCCTCTTGATCGAGAATGAATGGTGCGACGCCGCGAGCGGCAAGACCCTGGACGTGATCAACCCCGCCACGGGCAAGCCCATCGGCAAGGTCGCCCATGCGGGCATTGCCGACCTGGATCGCGCACTGGCCGCCGCGCAGCGCGGCTTCGAAGCCTGGCGCAAGATTCCGGCCAACGAGCGCGCGGCCACCATGCGCAAAGCCGCCGGCCTGGTGCGCGAACGCGCCGCCGACATCGCCCGCCTGCTCACGCAGGAACAGGGCAAGCCCTTCGTCGAAGCCCGCGGCGAAGTGCTGGCCGGCGCCGACATCATCGAATGGTTCGCCGACGAGGGCCGCCGCGTCTACGGCCGCATCGTGCCCTCGCGCAACCTGGCGGCGCAGCAGCTGGTGATCAAGGAACCGCTCGGCCCGGTGGCCGCGTTCACGCCGTGGAACTTCCCGATCAACCAGATCGTGCGCAAGCTCGGTGCCGCGCTCGCGAGCGGCTGCTCGTTCCTGGTCAAGGCGCCGGAAGAAACGCCGGCCTCGCCCGCGGCGCTGCTGCAGGCCTTCGTGGATGCCGGCGTGCCTGCCGGCACGGTCGGCCTGGTATTCGGCGATCCGGCCGAGATCTCGAGCTACCTGATCCCGCATCCGATCATCCGCAAGGTCACTTTCACCGGCTCGACCCCGGTCGGCAAGCAGCTGGCGGCGCTGGCCGGTGCGCACATGAAGCGCGCCACCATGGAGCTCGGCGGCCACGCACCCGTGATCGTGGCCGAGGATGCCGATGTGGCGCTGGCCGTGAAAGCCTCCGGCGGCGCCAAGTTCCGCAACGCGGGCCAGGTGTGCATCTCGCCGACGCGCTTCCTGGTGCACAACAGCATCAAGCAAGCCTTTGCCGAAGCGATGGTGAAGCATGCCGAGAGCCTCAAGCTCGGCGACGGCCTGGCCGAAGGCACGACTCTCGGGCCGCTCGCGAACGCGCGCCGCCTCACTGCGATGGCGAAGGTGCTCGACGATGCGCGCGCCACCGGCGCGAAGGTCGCCACCGGCGGCGAGCGCGTGGGCTCCTCGGGCAACTTCTTCGCGCCCACCGTGCTGACGGACGTCTCGCTCGAAGCCGACGTGTTCAACAACGAACCCTTCGGCCCGATCGCCGCCATCCGCGGCTTCGACACGCTGGAAGAAGCGATCGCCGAAGCCAACCGCCTACCCTTCGGCCTCGCAGGCTACGCGTTCACCAAGTCGATCAAGAACGCCCACTTGCTGTCGCAGCAGATGGAAGTCGGCATGCTGTGGATCAACCAGCCGGCCGCGCCCACGCCGGAGATGCCCTTCGGCGGCATCAAGGACTCGGGCTACGGCTCCGAGGGTGGTCCGGAGGCCATGGAGGCCTACCTGAACACCAAGGCCGTGTCGATCATGGCGGTGTAGCCGTCGTCCTCAGGCGCCGGCGGATTCCGCGAGCTGCTTGTGCCGCGGTCCGCCCTGGCGCTCCAGCATCCAGCCCGGATATTCCGCCGGCAGCGCGCTGGCCTTGTCGAGCGCGGCGAGTTCCCCGCCGCTCAAGGCGATGGCGGTCGCCGCGATGTTGTCGTCGAGCTGCTCTGCGCGCTTGGCGCCGATGATCACGCTCGTCACCGCCGCCTGGTGCAGCAGCCAGGCCAGGGCGATCTGCGCCACGGAAACGCCCTTCGCCTGCGCGATGCCGCGCATCACGTCGATGCAGTCGTAGGCGCGCTCGACGTTCACCGGCGGAAAGTCGAAAGTGGTGCGGCGGCTGCCTGCCTCCGCCTTGACGTCGCGGCCGTACTTGCCGCTCAGCAGGCCGCCTGCGAGTGGGCTCCACACCATCAGGCCGACGCTTTCGCTCTTGAGCAGCGGAACCAGTTCGCGCTCCAGATCGCGGCCGGCGACCGTGTAGTAGGCCTGCAGCGATTCGAAGCGCGCGAGCCCCAGCCGTTCCGAGATGCCGAGGGCCTTCATGATCTGCCATGCCGCCCAGTTCGATACGCCGACATAGCGCACGTGACCCTGCTGCACGAGGTTGTCGAGCGCCCTCACGGTCTCCTCGATCGGCGTCGCCGGATCGAAGCCGTGGATCTGGTACAGGTCGATGTGGTCGAGCTGCAGGCGCTTCAGGCTCGCCTTCACGCCGTCCATGATGTGGTAGCGCGACATCCCGCGCGAGTTGACGCCTTTCGTGCCCACCTCGCCGAGCACCTTGGTGGCGACCACCACGTTTTCGCGCGGCACCTGAAGGTTTCGCAGCGCTTGCCCGGTGATGATTTCCGAGCGGCCGTCGGAGTAGACGTCCGCGGTGTCGATGAAGTTGATCCCGGCATCGAGCGAGCGGCCGATCAGGCGCTCGGCGTCAGCCTGCTGCAGGTCGCCGATCTGCCCCCAGATACCGCCTCCGCCGCCGAAAGTCATCGTGCCTAGACACAGCTCGGAAACGAACAGGCCGGTTCGGCCGAATTTTCTGTAGCGCATATGAGGGGCTCCTTGGGTTGCGTGCTGCGAGCGTGCAGTTGGGCGAGTGTCGTTCCGGCAGGAACGCTCGCGCTAGCCCGATCCTCTTCGTCTCTTGCCTGATCCTGCGCTGCAAATGAAAAAAGCCCGCCATCGTTCTGATGGCGGGCTTTTCATGAGGTTTTGGTGGGCCCTGAGTGACTCGAACACTCGACCTACGGATTAAGAGTCCGCTGCTCTACCAACTGAGCTAAGAGCCCCTGATCGACATTGCTGTCATTCAGGCAATCCCACGATTATAGCCATATCGCGAGGCGGCTTCGCTCAGGCGCGCTCGAAAATGCACGCGATGCCCTGGCCGCCGCCGATGCACATCGTCACCAACGCGTAGCGGCCCTGGATGCGTTCGAGTTCGTACAGCGCCTTCACGGTGATCAGCGCGCCGGTGGCGCCGATCGGGTGCCCGAGCGAGATGCCCGAGCCGTTCGGGTTCACCTTCGCGGCATCCAGCCCGAGATCCTTGCTCACCGCGCAGGCCTGCGCCGCGAAGGCTTCGTTGGCCTCGACCACGTCCATGTCGGACGCCTTCAGGCCCGCCTTCTCCAGCGCCTTGCGCGAGGCCGGCACCGGGCCGATGCCCATGTAGGCCGGATCCACGCCGGCGAAGGCATAGGCGACCACGCGCGCCATCGGTTTCAGGCCGCGCCGCGCCGCCTCTTCCTTCTCCATCAGCACGACGGCCGCGGCCGCATCGTTGATGCCCGAGGCGTTGCCGGCCGTCACCGTGCCGTTCTCCTTCAGGAAGGCGGGCTTGAGCTTGGCCATGTCTTCGATCCTGGCGTCGAAGCGCACGTGCTCATCGGTGTCGAATTGCGTCGGGCCTTTGCGGCTTTCCAGCGGCACCGGAACGATCTGCGTCTTGAAGTAGCCGCTCTCGATGGCTTTCTGCGCGCGCTGGTGGCTGGCGAGCGCGGTCTGGTCCTGCGTTTCGCGGCTGATGCCCCATTTCTTCGCGACGTTCTCCGCCGTCACGCCCATGTGGATGTTCTCGAAGGGGTCGTGCAGCGCGCCGATCATCATGTCGACCAGCTTGGTGTCGCCCATGCGCACGCCCCAGCGCGCCGTAAGCGAAGAGAGCGGCGCGCGGCTCATGCTTTCCGCGCCGCCGCCGACGGCCACCTTGGCATCGCCAAGCTGGATGCTCTGCGCCGCGCTCACGATCGCCTGCAGGCCCGATCCGCACAGCCGGTTGACGGTGAGAGCAGGGGTCTCCTGTGCGCAGCCGCCTTCGATGGCGGCCACGCGCGCCATGTACATGTCGCGCGGCTCGGTGTTGACCACGTGGCCGAACACCACGTGCTCCACATCCTTGCCGTCGACCTTGGCGCGCGCGAGCGCTTCCCGGGTCACCAGCGCCGCCAGCCGCGTGGGCGGCACATCCTTGAGGCTTCCGCCGAAAGTACCGATGGCGGTGCGCACACCGCTCACGACAACCACTTCTTTCATGACGATTCTCCGGTGCGAAAAGGAAGCCCGATGATGCCAGCCGGGCGCTTCCTGCACTGACGCCGGCGTTACCATGCCTGCCCGAACAAGGAGCCGCCAAATGATCGAAGCCAACACCATCCGCCACATCGTGGTGACCGGCGCCGCCGGCGCGCTCGGCCGCGCCGTCGTGCAGCATTTTCTCGACCAGGGCGCCCGCGTGGCGCTGCTCGACCATCGCATGGAGCATCTGACCGACGCGTTCCCGGGGCTCGACAACTCGCAACACCTGTTGCTGCAGGCTGACGTGACTTCGGCCTCGGCCATGGCCGAGGCCGCGACACAGATCCTCGCGGCCTTCAAGCAGGTCGACGCGCTGGTCCACATCGCCGGCGGCTTCGAGATGGGCGAGCCGGTGCATGCGCTGAGCCGCGCGGCCTGGGACCGGATGATGAACCTGAACGCGTGGTCCTTCGTGGCCGTCTCGCAGGCGCTGGTGCCCTCGATGATCGAACGCAAGGCCGGCAGCGTGATCGCCGTGAGCGCCAAGACCGCAGCGCGCGGCGCGGCCGGGATGGCGGCCTACATCGCGTCGAAGAGCGCCCTGCAGCGCCTGGTCGAGGCGGCGGCCGCCGAGCTGGCGCCGCACGGCATCCAGGTCAACAGCATCGCGCCCAGCGTGCTCGACACGCCCGCCAATCGCCAGGCCATGCCCGACGCCAAGCCCGATACCTGGGTGTCGACCGCGGTGGCGGCGCAGACCATCGGCTTCCTGGCCTCGCCGGCGGCCGCTGCGCTGCACGGCCAGCACCTGACATTGGACGCCTGAAAAGAAAAGGCCTCGGCGAGTACCGAGGCCTTCGAGAGAATGTTGGTGGAGAGGAGGAGGATCGAACTCCCGACCTCCGCATTGCGAACGCGGCGCTCTCCCAGCTGAGCTACCCCCCCAACGCAGAGCGAATTTTAACCAGAACCCATGTTCTGGCGCACAAGGAGCACGAATCTCATGGCCTTCGACGACCCCGCCTGGCTGGAGGGCATGTACAACAACCTGGCGCGGGTGAAGGATCATCCGGCGTACCTGGGGCGCTGGGCCCGCGATTCCGCCGCCGCGCGCGACGCCTTGCCCGGCCGGCTCGACCTGGCCTATGGCGAGGGACCCAACGAAACGCTCGACGTCTTCCCCGCGCCGGTGCCCGACGCGCCCGTGCTGGTGTTCGTCCACGGCGGCTATTGGCGCGCGATGGACAAGAGCGACCATTCCTTCGTCGCCCCCGCGTTCAACGACCGCGGCGTTTGCGTGGTCGTGCCCAACTATGCCTTGTGCCCGGGCCCCGCCGAGCGGCCCGTCACCGTGCCGGAGATCGTGCTGCAGATGGTGCGCGCGCTCGCATGGACATGGCGCTACGTCGCGGCCTACGGCGGCGATCCTTCACGCATCACCGTTGCCGGCCACTCGGCAGGCGGACACATGGCGGCCGCGCTGCTCGCCTGCGACTGGAAGAGCGTGGCGCCCGACCTGCCGGCGCAGCTGGTGCGCAATGCGCTCTCGATCTCGGGCCTCTACGACCTGCGGCCGCTGCAGCGCACGCCCTTCCTGGAACACGTGCTGCGCTTGAGCGACGCGGATGTGCTGCGCGCCAGCCCCGTGCTGTGGCCGGCACCTGCGCGCGGCCAGCTCTACGCTGTCGCGGGCGGCGACGAGAGCGAGGAGTTCATCCGCCACAACGCATCGATTCGAGCGGCATGGGGCCGCAACACCGTGCCGGTCTGCGAAGTGCTGCCGGGCCTGCACCACTTCAGCATCGTCGATGCCTTTGCCGATCCGGCCCACGCGCTGCACCGCTACGCAGTGCAACTGCTCGAGGCCTGACTACATCAGCAGGTGCTCGCCCGCGTTGTCGCCGCCGAGCATGACGTAGTTGACCTTGCGGATATCCATCAGCTTGCGCCCGCCCGAATAGCTGATGGAACTCTGGATGTCCTGCTCCATCTCGATCAGCGTGTCGGCCAGCTTGCCCTTGATCGGCTCGAGGATGCGCTTGCCCTCGACGTGCTTGTACTCGCCCTTGTTGAAGTCGCTGGCCGAGCCGTAGTACTCCTTGAAGAGCACGCCGTCGACTTCCACCGTCCGGCCGGGCGATTCCTCGTGGCCCGCGAAGAGCGAGCCGATCATCACCATCGAAGCGCCGAAGCGGATGCTCTTGGCGATGTCGCCGTGGTCGCGGATGCCGCCGTCGGCAATGATCGGCTTGGTCGCCACGCGCGCACACCACTTGAGCGCCGACAGCTGCCAGCCGCCGGTGCCGAAGCCGGTCTTGAGCTTGGTGATGCAGACCTTGCCCGGGCCGATGCCGACCTTGGTGGCATCCGCACCCCAGTTCTCCAGGTCGATCACGGCCTCGGGCGTGCCGACGTTACCGGCGATCACGAAGGCCTTGGGCAGCTTCTTCTTGAGGTACGCGATTATGTTCTTCACCGTGTCGGCATGGCCGTGCGCGATGTCGATCGTGATGTATTCGGGCGTGAGGCCGCCGGCCGCCAGTTGGTCCACCGTGTCGTAGTCCGCCTTCTTGACGCCCAGCGAGATCGACGCGAACACACCCTTGGCATGCATGTCCTTGACGAACTCGAGGTTGTCGAGATCGAAGCGGTGCATCACGTAGAAGTAGCCGTTCTGCGCCAGCCAGGTGCAGATGGTCTCATCGACCACCGTCTTCATGTTGGCCGGCACCGTCGGGATGCGGAAGCTGCGGCCGCCGAGGGTGACGCTGGCGTCGCATTCGGAACGGCTTTCCACCACGCATTTGCGCGGGAGCAAGAGGATATTGTCGTAGTCGAAGATCTGCATAACCAAGCTCCTGTGAAGGTAATTGAGCGCTTGGTCCGGCCGGTTTCTACAAACGAAAAACCGGGCGCAAGAAACTTGGGCCCGGTGACTGATTTTACGCGCCCGATCGAAAAGCGTTCTTCCGGCGCTTCGTATAACCCGAATACGCCCGGCTTTCTACAATCGACGGATGTTCACCGACCTCGCGGCCGCCGCAGACTCGCCGCTGCTCCACAACCTCAACCCGGAGCAGCGTGCCGCCGTCGCGCTTCCGGCCGGCAATGCGCTGATCCTCGCCGGCGCCGGCTCGGGCAAGACGCGGGTGCTCACCACCCGCATCGCCTGGCTGCTGCAGACGGGCCAGGTGTCGCCCGGCGGCATCCTGGCCGTGACCTTCACCAACAAGGCGGCGAAGGAAATGATGACGCGGCTGACCGCGATGCTGCCGGTCAACGTGCGCGGCATGTGGATCGGCACCTTCCACGGCCTGTGCAACCGCTTCCTGCGCGCGCACTGGAAGCTTGCGGATCTGCCGTCCACCTTCCAGATCCTCGACACGCAGGACCAGCTCTCGGCCATCAAGCGGCTGATGAAGCAGTACAACGTCGACGACGAGCGCTTCCCGGCCAAGCAGACCCAGTGGTTCATCGCCGGCGCCAAGGAAGACGGGCTGCGTCCGCGCGACGTCGAGATCCGCAGCGAGGACGACCGCAAGAAGGTCGAGCTCTACCAGCTCTACGAAGAGCAGTGCCAGCGCGAAGGCGTGGTCGACTTCGGCGAGCTCATGCTGCGCAGCTACGAGCTCTTGCGCGACAACGACCCGGTGCGCGAGCACTACCAGCGGCGCTTCCGCCACATCCTGATCGACGAGTTCCAGGACACCAACCGCCTGCAGTACGCCTGGATCAAGATGCTTTCGGGCAACACCGTCGAAGGCCGCTTCGTGCCCGGCGACAACAGCGTGATCGCGGTCGGCGATGACGACCAGAGCATCTACGCCTTCCGCGGCGCGCGCGTGGGAAACATGGCCGACTTCGTGCGCGAGTTCGACGTCTCGCACCAGATCAAGCTGGAGCAGAACTACCGCAGTTTCAGCAACATCCTCGATTCGGCCAACGAGCTGATCAGCCACAACAAGAAGCGGCTGGGCAAGAACCTGCGCACCGACCAAGGCCCTGGCGAGCCGGTGCGCGTCTACGAATCGACCAGCGACTTCGCCGAGGCGCAGTGGATGGTCGAGGAGATGCGCCAGCTCGCGCGCGACGGCATCGAGCGCAAGGAAATGGCCGTGCTCTACCGCAGCAACGCGCAGAGCCGGGTGATCGAAACCGCGCTCTTCAACGCCGCCGTGCCGTACCGCGTCTACGGCGGCCTGCGCTTCTTCGAGCGGGCCGAAATCAAGCATGCGCTGGCCTACCTGAGGCTGCTGGAGAACAAGGACGACGACACCAGCTTCCTGCGCATCGTCAACTTCCCGCCGCGCGGCATCGGCGCCCGCAGCATCGAGCAGCTGCAGGATGCGGCCCGCGCGGCCGGGCGCTCGCTGCACGACGCGGTGAACGCGGTGGGCGGCAAGGCGGGCACCAACCTCTCGGCCTTCGTTGCCAAGATCGACGTGCTGCGCGAGCAGACGCAGGGCATGTCGCTGCGCGAGATCATCGAGCTGGTGCTCGACCACAGCGGCCTGATCGAGCACTACAAGGCCGACCGCGAAGGCGCCGACCGCATCGAGAACTTGGAAGAACTGGTCAACGCGGCCGAGAGCTTCGTTACGCAGGAAGGCTTCGGCCGCGACGCGGTGGCGATGCCGGTCGACGAGCTGCGCCAGTCGCCGGCCAGCCAGGGCCTCGACCCGAACCGTCCCGTCACCGACGAGCCGCTGGCGCCCGATGCCGAAACCGGCGAGACCATGAGCCCGCTGGCGGCCTTCCTGACCCATGCCGCGCTGGAGTCGGGCGACAACCAGGCGCAGGCCGGCCAGGATGCGGTGCAGTTGATGACGGTGCACGCGGCCAAGGGTCTCGAATTCGACTGCGTGTTCATCACTGGCATGGAAGAGGGCCTGTTCCCGCACGAGAACTCGATGAGCGACTACGAGAGCCTCGAAGAGGAGCGGCGGCTGATGTACGTGGCCATCACGCGCGCAAGAAAGCGCCTGTACCTCAGCCATTCGCAGACGCGCATGCTGCACGGCCAGACGCGCTACAACGTGAAGAGCCGCTTCTTCGACGAGCTTCCCGAAGGCGCGCTCAAGTGGCTGACGCCCAAGAACCAGGGCTTCGCGCCGTCGGCCTTCGGCTATGGCGGCGGCTACGCGACCACGCGCGGCAGCGGTGGCTTCGGGGGCGGCAAGGACACCTTCGCCAGCCCGCCGGTTCCGCCGCAGAAGAGCGCGCCTTCGCACGGCCTGCGCTCGGGCGTGCAGGTGTTCCACAACAAGTTCGGTGAGGGCACGGTGCTGGCGCTCGAAGGCAGCGGCGACGATGCGCGTGCGCAGGTGAACTTCCCGCGCCACGGGGTCAAGTGGCTGGCGCTGTCGGTCGCCAAGCTGACGCCCGTGTAGGAGGGTTCAGGCCGGCGCCGGGCCGCCCTAAGGCGGCCTGCGGCCCCCTCCGGGGGGCAGCGAGTACACGCAGTGCCGCGGCGTGGGGGCCATTTCAATCTGCGTTGAAGCTGTCCCTGAAAGTAAACCAGGTCGAGCTCAGCGACATCGCCGCCAGCACCAGCGCGCTGCCGATCATCAGCGCGCCGCCGATTGCCGAGGCGCCGTCGCCCATGCCGATCGCGCCGACGCCCACCAGCACCGTGGCCACGAGTCCGATGCCGATGCCCGCGGCGAGGAACACGCCGAACCACGACAGGCAGAACATGGCATAGGCGCCGAAGTTGCGGAACAGCGCGACCAGGCTGAAGAACAGGCTCTTCACCGGCTCGACCTGGTGCCAGTGCACAAGCGCCGGCGCATGCCACATCGCGAGCGAGAGCGGCAGATTGAGGGCCATGACGAACAGGCGCGCGGTCTGGAAATCGCCGCTTGCGATCACCTCGGGCGCGAGCGTTTCATCCAGCAGGTAGGCGCGCGCCAGCTGGCCGCCGTCGATCAGCGCCGAGACCCCCACGGCGGCGACGAAATAGACCGCCGAGATGATGCCCAGCACCACCATCGGCCGCCATTCAGCCCGCACGGCGCGCACGGCCGCGATGAACATCGCCGCAGCGGTGGGCTTCGGCGTGTCGTTGGCATAGGCGACCGAGGTGGCGACCATCAGGCCGAGCGTCATGAAGGGCAGCAGGATCGGCGCCAGCACGCTGCCGAGGAAGGGCAGCTGCGAAGCGATCGAGATCGCCGCCATGAACAGGAAGAACAGCGAAATGAAGGCGAGCGGCTGTCGCCAGAAGGTCCTGAGTCCGAGGCGGACCCATTCGGCGCCGGTGCGCGCCGGCACGAGATTCAGTTTCATGGGGTTAGGGGTGAGCAGGCCCCGTCAGGCGGCCAGCGGCTCGGCAGTCGGGCGCATGCCTTCAAAAGGGGAGAACGGTGTTGCGGGCGCACGGACGCGTTCACGCAGCACACGCTCGAAATGGGTCGGATCATGGGCCTTGAGCATGCTCGCTTCCCGTGGCAGGTGGAAGTCCCACAGCCGTGAAATCCAGAAGCGCAGCGCCGCGGCGCGGAGCATGGCGGGGAGCAGGGCGCGCTCGGCCCCGGTCAGCGGCCGCACGGTGCCGTAGGCGGCCAACAGTGCGTCCGCATGGGCCGCATCGTGCCGGCCGCTCTGCAGGTCGATGGCCCAGTCGTTCAGGCACACGGCGAGGTCGAACAGCCAGCTGTCGGTGCCGGCAAAATAGAAGTCGAACACGCCGGTCAGGCGCGGCGTCTCGCTTCCGGTGTCGAACATCGCGTTGTCGCGGAACAGGTCGGCATGCACCGGCCCGCGCGGCACGGCCGCGTAGGCCGAGGATTCGGCGATGTGGTTCTGGTAGGCGAGCTCGCTTTGCAGCAAGGCGGCTTGCGGAGCGTCGAGGTAGGGCAGCACCACCGGCGCCGTGTCGTTCCACCAGGGCAGGCCGCGCAGGTTGGGCTGCATGCGCGGAAAGTCGCGCGCCGCCAGATGCATGCGCGCCAGCAGGCGGCCCAGCTCGGCGCAATGCGCGGCCGTCGGCGCCAGCTCGCTTTTTCCTTGCAGCCGCTGCACCAGGGCCGCCGGCTTGCCGGCCACCCTGTGCAGGAACTCGCAGGGCGCATTGGCAGGGATGGAGAGCGCGTGGCCGTCGGGCGGCGCCACGGCCGGGTCGGCCACGGGCTCCGGCACCGGAATGCCGCGCGCCGCCAGATGCTTCATCAGGCAGAGGTAGTAGGGCAGCTGCTCGGCGCCCAGGCGTTCGAACAGCGTCAGGACGAACTCGCCCGACGCCGTGCTCGCGAAGTAATTGGTGTTTTCGATGCCGCCCTCGATGCCCTTCAGCGCGGCGAGCGGGCCCAGGCCGAGGCGCTGCACCAGCGCATCGGCTTCGTCGAATCCGACTTCAGTGAAGACTGCCACTGCCCGCGCTCAGAACTTGAGCACGTTCCAGACCCGCGGGCCATTGCCGCCGGTGCCGGTTTCGGACTGGCCCTGGCGATCGCGCCCGCCGTTGTTCGGCAGCACCTCGTAGGAGGGCACGTTGGCTTTCGGCGTCACCGTGATGCTCTGGGTCTGGCCGCCGTAGCGCACTTCGTCCACCGTGGCGCCGCTGTCTTCGACGCGGATGTGCTCGATCTTCTGGTTCTGGCGCGGCGATGCGGCCTGTTCCTGGCCCTGCGGCGCGCCGGGCGGCGGCGCGCTCTGGGCATGAACGGCGGCCAGCGGTGCAGCGCAGGCCAGGGCGGCCAGCAAGGCGCCGCGAACGAGCAGAAGGGTTGGGGAGGACATGGCGAGGATTGTAGGCGCCGGCCTCGCGGCAGGTGTCAGCCGGCGACGATCTTCGCCGTCGTGCGGAAGCCCGAGCGCGGCGCGGCAAAATGCTCCGATGACCGACAAGAAAACGCTGCTGCTCGTGGATGGTTCCAGCTACCTCTACCGCGCCTTCCACGCGATGCCCGATCTGCGCGCCGTGCCCGGCGATGCCACCAGCCCGGCCACGGGCGCCATCCGCGGAATGATCAACATGATGCAGGCCCTGCGCCGCGAAGTGCGGGCCGACTACGCCGCCTGCGTCTTCGATGCGCCCGGAAAGACCTTTCGCGACGACTGGTACCCCCAATACAAGGCGAACCGCTCGCCGATGCCCGACGACCTGCGCAGCCAGGTCGAGCCGATCCTCCAGGTGGTCAAGCTGCTCGGCTGGCCAGTGCTGTGCGTGCCCGACATCGAGGCCGACGACGTGATCGGCACCCTGGCCCGTACCGCGGCCAACCAGGGCATCGAGGTGATCGTTTCCAGCGGCGACAAGGACCTGAGCCAGCTGGTCGACGAGCACATCACCATCATCGACACCATGAACGGCAAGAAGCGCGACGTGGCGGGCGTGACGGCCGAGTTCGGCGTGCCGCCGAACCTGATGATCGACTACCAGACCCTGGTGGGCGACAGCGTCGACAACGTGCCCGGCGTGGAGAAGGTCGGCCCGAAGACTGCTGCCAAGTGGCTGCTCGAGTACGGCTCGCTCGATGCGCTGATCGCGCGCGCCGGCGAGGTGAAGGGGCAGGCCGGCGAGAATCTGCGCAAGGCGCTCGACTGGCTGCCCCAGGGCCGACGCCTCGTGACCATCCGCACCGACTGCGAGCTCGACGGCCACGTGGCTGGCCTGCCTTCGCTGGCCGGCATCGCCATCGGCCCCCAGCAGATCGACGAACTCAAGGGCTTCTACGAGAAGTACGGTTTCAAGAGCCTGGTGAAGACGCTCGAGGCGCACGAAGTCTCGCCCGAGCTGATCGAGGAGAACAAGAGGAAAAAGGGCCCCGAAGGCGGTACCGGGCTGTTCGACGAGCCGGGTTTCGAGGCCGCGGCGAAGGCCACCAACCTGGCCTACGACACGGTCATGAGCTGGGAAGCTTTCGATGCCTGGCTCGCGAAGCTGCTGGACAGCGAGCTGGTCGCGATCGACACCGAAACCGACTCGCTCGACGAGATGCGCGCCGAGATCGTCGGCATCAGCTTCAGCGTCAAGCCCGGCGAGGCGGCCTATGTGCCGATGGCCCACAACTATCCCGATGCGCCGGCCCAGCTCCCGCGCGACGAAGTGCTCGCGAAGCTCAAGCCCTGGCTCGAGGATGGCACGAAGAAGAAGCTCGGCCAGCACGTCAAGTACGACCGCCATGTGTTCGCCAACCACGGCATCGAGGTGCAGGGCTACGCGCACGACACCATGCTGCAGAGCTACGTGCTCGAAGTGCACAAGCCGCACGGCCTGGCCAGCCTGGCCGAGCGGCATCTGGGCCGCACGGGCATCGACTATGAAGATCTCTGCGGCAAGGGCGCGCACCAGATCCCGTTCAGCCAGGTTTCGATCGAGAAGGCCGCCGAGTATTCGTGCGAGGACTCCGACCAGACGCTGGACATACACCTCGCGCTGTGGCCGAAGCTCGAGGCCGACCAGAAGCTGCGCTTCGTCTACGAGCTCGAGATGGCGTCCAGCGAAGCGCTCTACCGCGTCGAGCGCAACGGCGTGCTGATCGACGCGCCCACGCTGGCCGCGCAGAGCAACGAGCTCGGCAAGCGGATCATGGCGCTGGAGCAGGAGGCCTACGAGCTCGCGGGCCAGCCCTTCAACCTCGGCTCGCCCAAGCAGATCGGCGAGGTCTTCTTCACCAAGCTCGGCCTGCCGGTGGTCAAGAAGACGCCGAGCGGCGCCCCCAGCACCGATGAGGAAGTGCTGGAAAAGCTGGCCGAGGACTTCCCGCTGCCGGCCAAGATCCTGGAGCACCGCGGCTTGTCCAAGCTCAAGGGCACCTACACCGACAAGCTCGGGCAGCTGGCGAACCCGCGATCGGGCCGCGTCCACACGCACTATGCGCAGGCGGTCGCAGTGACCGGGCGGCTGTCGAGCAACGATCCCAACCTGCAGAACATCCCGATCCGCACCGCCGAAGGCAGGCGCGTGCGCGAGGCCTTCGTGGCGCCTGCCGGCAGCGTGATCGCGAGCTCCGACTATTCGCAGATCGAGCTGCGCATCATGGCCCACATCAGCGGCGACGCGTCGCTCCTGCGCGCCTTCACCGAGGGCATCGACGTGCACCGTGCAACGGCCGCCGAGGTCTTCGGCGTGGCGGTGGACCAGGTCTCGAGCGAGCAGCGCCGCTATGCGAAGGTCATCAACTTCGGGCTGATCTACGGCATGAGCAGCTTCGGCCTGGCGCGCAACCTCGGCATCGAGACCAAGGCCGCCGCCTCCTACATCGACCGCTACTTCGCGCGCTATCCCGGCGTGAAGATCTACATGGACGAGACCAAGGCGCTGGCCAAGCAGAAGGGCTATGTCGAGACCGTGTTCGGCCGCCGCCTCTACCTGCCCGAGATCAATTCGCCCAACGGCCCGCGGCGCGGCGGGGCGGAGCGCGCGGCGATCAACGCGCCGATGCAGGGCACCGCGGCCGACCTGATCAAGCTCAGCATGGTGAAGGTGCAGGAGGTGCTCGACGCCGAGCGCCGCCGCACGAAGATGATCATGCAGGTGCACGACGAACTGGTGTTCGAAGTGCCCGAAGATGAAGTCGAATGGGTTCGCTCCGAGATCCCGCGACTCATGGCCGGCGTGGCGGAGCTCAAGGTTCCGCTCCTCGCCGAGATCGGCTTTGGTCCCAACTGGGACAAGGCGCATTGATGATGAAGACCCAAGGAACCAAAAGAATGAATTTCTCTCGCTCCCTCGCCACCTTCGCGTTCTGCGCCGCCTGGCTCGGCATTGCCTCGGCCGCACCCGACGAGCGCATCGCCGCGCTGGCGGCCAAGGAAAAACCCGCGCTGCTCGAAACGCTGAAGCAGCTGGTCTCGATCGAGTCCGGCAGCCGCGACCTCGAAGGCCTGGACAAGATCGCCAACCTGATCGTCGACAAGTTCAAGGCGCTCGGCGGCCAGGTCGAGCTGATCGACCCCACGGCCGATGCCTACCGCATGGAAGACACGCCCGAGAAGATCGGCAAGGTGGTGCGCGCCACCTGGAAGGGCACCGGCAGCAAGAAGATCATGCTGATCGCGCACATGGACACGGTCTACCAGATCGGCATGCTCGCCAAGCAGCCCTTCCGCATCGAAGGCGACAAGGCCTACGGCCTCGGCATCGCCGACGACAAGCAGGGCGTGGCGGTGATCACGCACACCGTCGCGCTGCTCAAGGCGCTGGACTTCAAGGAGTACGGCACGCTCACAGTGCTGATCAACGGCGACGAGGAGATCAGCTCGCCCGGCTCGCGCAACCTGATCACCCGCCTGGGCGGCGAGCACGACGTGGTGATGTCCTACGAAGGCGCCTCGGTCAAGGAGGACAAGCTTTCGCTCGCCACCGCCGGCATCGCCTCGGTCTCGCTCAACGTCACCGGCAAGGCCTCGCACGCGGGCTCGGCGCCCGAGCTCGGCGTCAACGCGCTCTACGAGCTCTCGCACCAGATCCTGCAGATGCGCGACCTCTCCGATCCGGCCACCGGCCTCAAGATGAACTGGACCATCTCGAAGTCCGGCAGCAACCGCAACGTGATCCCGGCCGCGGCCAGCGCCGGCGCCGACGTGCGCGTGCTGAAGGTCGGGGACTACGACCGCATCGAAAAGCAAGTGCAGGAGCGAGTGAAGAAGCAGCTCATTCCCGAAGCCAAGGTCGAGATGAAGTTCGAGCGCCGCCGTCCGCCGCTGGAGGCCACCGACGCCTCGCGCGCGCTGGCCAGCCATGCGCAGCAGGTCTACAAGGAGCTCGGCCGCGAGCTCGGCGCCGACGACAAGGTGGCCGGCGGCGGCACCGATGCCGCCTTCGCCGCGCTGAAGACGAAGGCGCCGGTGGTCGAGCGCTTCGGCCTGCAGGGCTTCGGCGCGCACTCTGCCGATGCCGAGTACGTGCTGATCGATTCGATCGAGCCGCGGCTCTACCTCGCGGCGCGGATGATCATGGACATCTCGCGCGGCAAGGCAGCGGCCGCGCCCTAGGCGCCGTCGTCCCGCGATGCGCCTGCGCCATATCGAAGTCTTCAACGCCATCATGCTCACCGGTAGCGTGAGCGCGGCGGCGCGGCTCATCAACATCACGCAGCCGGCGGTCAGCCGCACGCTGCAGCATGCCGAGATCCAGCTCGGCTTCTCGCTGTTCCAGCGCGCCAAGGGGCGGCTCACGCCGACCACCGAGGCGCTGGCGCTCTATCCGCACATCGAGCGCCTGTTCGCGCAGCTCGACGAGGTGCAGCGGCTGGCCGCAAACCTGCGCAGCGCCAGCGACGTGGGCGAGCTGCGCATCCTCACCGTGCTCGCGCTTAGCTACGAAGTGCTGCCGCGCGCGCTCAAGACCTTCCGCCAGAAGCACCCGGGCATCGCCGTCACGGTGGAGTCGCTGCATTCGCCGCAGATCATGTCGGCCCTGCTGCTGCAGGAGGCCGACGTCGGCTTCGCCTTCAGTCCGGCGGTCCATCCCTCGCTCACGCAGGAGACGCTGGCGGACAGCCGCATGGTGTGCATCGCGCCCAAGGGCATGCTGCCGCGCGCGCTGGTGCGCAACGGCTCCGTCGCGCTGCACGACCTGGTCGACCTGCCGGTGGTCGGGCTGGACAGCCGCGATCCCGTCGGCACGAGCCTGAGCCAGGCCTGCCGGCAAGCCGGCGTGGGCTTCCAGCAGGCGGTGGTCACGGTGCAGACCTACCACGCGGCGCTGGCGATGGCGCACCACGGCCTCGGCGTGGCGCTGGTCGATGGCTGCACGTCGAGCTCCGCCGACCGCGCCAAGGTCGACGTGCTGACGCTGGAGCCGCACATCCCGGTGCCTATCCGCGCGCTGCGCTTCGCCGGCAAGCCGGATTCGGTGGCGGTGCGCGGCATCACGCGCTGCATGCGCGAAGCGATCGAGGCAATGACTTAGACGAGCGCTTGCGCGACGCGCTGCGCCGAACCGAAAGCCAGGGTGAAGCCCAGCGCCCCGTGCCCGGTGTTGAACAGCATGTTGGCCGGCGCGCTCGCCAGGCGGCCGATGATCGGCACGCCGGTCGGCGTGGCCGGGCGCATGCCGGTCCAGGGATGCAGGGCTTCGAGGCGGCTCGCTTGCGGGAACACGGCGCGCGTGGCCTCGGCCAGTGTTTCGATGCGCGTGGCGGGGATGCTTGCATCGTGGCCCACGAGCTCGGCCATGCCCGCCACCCGCAGCCGCGATCCGATGCGCGCGAACACCACCTTGCGCGCGCTGTCGGTCACGCTCACCCGCGGCGCCGCACCGGGCGCCGGATCGACATCGACCGTGATGCTGTAGCCCTTGAGCGGATAGACCGGCAGGTAGACGCCCAGCTGGCGCCCGAGCCGGTGCGAGGCCGTGCCCAGTGCCATGACGAAGGCATCGGCTTCCAGGTCGCCGGCGCCGGTCTGCACCGCGGCCACGCGGCCAGCCCGGACATCGAAGCCGCGCACTTCGCAATCGAGCATGAAGCGCACGCCGCGCGCGCGCAGCGCCCGTTCGAGTTCGATGCAGACCTTGAGGCAGTCCGCGGCGCACTCGCTCGGCGTATGGATGGCGCCGGCCATCTGTGCACGGTAGCCGGCCAGCGCGGGCTCGATCGCGATGCACTCCTCGGGCGTGACGAGGCGCTGCTCGCTGCCCATCGCCCGCTGCAGTTCGAGTTGCCGGCGCGCGCCTTCGAGCGCGGCGGCACTGGCGTAGAGCACCAGCTTGCCGGTGGCGGAGAAGTCGCACTCGGGGGCGACGTCGGCCAGCATGTCTTCGAAGGCGCTGCGGCTTTGCGCGGCGAGCGCGAGCAGGCGCATCGTCGTGTCGCGCGAGGTCCGCGCGTTGCACGCCGCCAGGAAGGCCAGCCCCCAGCGCCACTGCAGCGGATCGAGCTGCGGCCGCAGCTTGAGCGGAGAGGAGGGCGAAAACAGGAGCTTGGGTAGCTGCTCCCAGATCGAGGGGTCGGCCAGCGGCTGCACGTACGAATAGCTCAGCTGGGCGCCGTTGCCGCCGCTTGCGCCGGCGCCCGGCACGGCGCGATCGATCACGCTCACCTCCAAACCCAGCCGGTTCAAATGCCAGGCCGTGGCCAGGCCCACGATGCCGGCACCGAGCACACACACGTGCATGACGCTCCTTCCTGTCGCTGCTTTGTTGTTGGATGCGTCGACTCTAGGGCGGCATCGTTGCGGCGTGAAATGCCAAAAGCGCCGCGGGCCATAGCCGAAGCTCATGCCCTGCGGCTACCGCCCATAACTTTTGGTCATGGCCATGGGTGCAAAAGGAATTGTGACCGGCGCATGAATCGTTCCTACACTCCGCAACACATTCCAATATCCACCGAAAGGGCTCGCATGAAACTTTCCGCATTGATGGCCGCCGTCCTGCTCACCGTCGCCGCGACGGGCGCGCAAGCCGCCGACACCCTGGCCAAGATCGCCGAGTCCGGCAAGATCACGCTGGCCTACCGCGAATCCTCGGTGCCCTTCAGCTACCTGGACGGCCCGAACAAGCCGATCGGCTTCTCGGTCGAGCTGTCCAATGCAGTGGTCGAGGCGGTCAAGAAGAAGCTCAACAAGCCGAACCTGCAGGTGGCGCTGATGCCGGTGACTTCGCAGAACCGGATCCCGCTGATCCAGAACGGCACTATCGACCTGGAGTGCGGCTCCACCACCAACAACACGGCGCGCAGCAAGGACGTTTCCTTCGCCGTCAATCACTTCTACACCGGCACGCGCCTTCTGGTGAAGAAGTCCTCCAAGATCAAGAACTACGCCGACCTGGCGAAGAAGACGATCGCCAGCACCACCGGCACCACCAACGCGCTGGTCATGCGCAAGTACAACGCCGAGAAGAACCTTGACATGGACATCGTGCTCGGCAAGGACCACGCCGACGCCTTCCTGCTGGTCGAGAGCGACCGTGCCCTGGCCTTCGCGATGGACGACATCCTGCTCTTCGGCCTGATCGCCAACGCCAAGAACCCGGCCGAGTTCGAGGTGGTCGGCGACGCGCTGCAGGTCGAGCCCTACGCCTGCATGCTGCCCAAGGACGACCCGGCCTTCAAGAAGGTGGTGGACGACACCATCGTCGGCCTCATGAAGAGCGGCGATTTCGAGAAGATGTACACCAAGTGGTTCATGTCGCCGATTCCGCCGAAGAACGCGCCGCTCAACCTGCCGATGAGCCCGCAGCTGCGCGACAACATCAAGGCCCCGAGCGACAAGCCCGCGACCTGAACTGCCTTGGCCGTGACGCAGGTGGTCGGCATCCTCGGCGGCATGGGCCCGGCCGCCGGCGCCGACTTCGTGCGGCTGTTCGTCGAGGCCTGCGCGCAGCACATGCGCTCGCGCGGCGAGCCGGTGCGCGACCAGGCCTTTCCGGAGCACTGGCTTGCGCAGGTGCCGGTACCGGATCGCAGCGGCGCGCTCGAATCGGACGCGCTCGGCGCGCACCAGCCGCTCGAACCGATGCTGCAGGCGCTGGGCCGGCTGGCCGCGCTCGGCAGCCGGGCCGTGGCCATCGCCTGCAACACCGCGCATGCCTGGCACGCCACCTTGCAGGAGCGTTTTCCGCAGATCGAGGTGCTGCACGTCGCGCGCGAAGTCTCGGCCCACCTGGCGGCAGAGGGCGTGCGTGATGCGGCGCTCATGGCGACCGAGGGCACCTACCGCGTCGGCCTCTACGAACAGGCGATGGCCGACGCCGGCCTGGCCTGCCACCTGCCGCTGGCCGACGAGCGGCGGCTGCTCATGCGCGGCATCTACGAGGGCGTGAAGGCCGGCGACATGCTGCTGGCCGAAGCCTGCTTCAGCCGGGTCGCCCGGCAACTCGCCGATCGCCACGGACCGGTGGCCATCGTCATGGGCTGCACCGAGATTCCGCTGGGCCTGCAGGGCTCGGCCGCGGTGGCGGGCCTGCGGCTGATCGATCCGGCCCAGGTGCTGGCCTCCGCGCTGGCAATCCGGGCCTACGGCGGGGCACGGAACCTCGTCGCACATTCCCGGCTCTGATCGCCTACATTGCGGCCTGCGCATCGCAGCGGCGCCTTCCTTGTCCGTCGATTCAACCGGAGTAATACCACATGCCTCAATTCGATACGGGTCCCGATCTGAAAGCCGAATTCGATTCGCTTCGCCCCGGCGAAAGCACCGAACAAGGCGCCACGCGGCGCACCGCGCTGAAAGCGGCGATCGGCATCGGCTACGCGGCCGCTGCGCTGCCGATCGCCGCGCAGACCGCGATCAAGACCCCGGCCGACGGCCTCAAGGCCGGCCCCGTCAAGTACAGCGTCAACGGCTTCGACGTGCCGGCCTACGCGGCCGCACCGGCCGGCAAGAGCGGCCTGCCGGTGGTGCTCGTGATCCAGGAGATCTTCGGCGTGCACGAGTACATCGCCGACACCTGCCGCCGCTTCGCCAAGGCCGGCTTCCTGGCGATCGCGCCCGAGCTCTACGCGCGGCAGGGCGACCCGAGGACCTACACCGACATTCCGAAGCTGCAGGCCGAGGTGGTCAGCAAGGTGCCGGATGCGCAGGTCATGGCCGACCTCGACGGCGCGCTGAAGTACGCCGCCGCCAGCGGCGGCGATGTGGACGAGGCCGCGATCACCGGCTTCTGCTGGGGCGGCCGCATCGTCTGGCTCTATGCGGCCACCGGCAAGGTCAAGGCCGGCGCGGCCTGGTACGGCCGCCTGGTCGGCCAGCCCAGCGAACTCACGCCCAGCCATCCGATCGACATCGCCGCCACCCTCAAGGCGCCGGTGCTCGGCCTGTACGGCGGCAAGGACCAGGGCATCCCTCTTGACACGGTTGATAAGATGAAAGCGGCTCTGGCGACCGGCACTGCGGCGGCCAAGGCCTCCCAGTTCGTCGTGTACCCCGAAGCGGGCCATGCCTTCCATGCCGACTACCGGCCGAGCTATGTTGCGAGCGCGGCCGAAGACGGCTGGAAGCGCACTCTGGCCTGGTTCAAAGCCAACGGTGTCGCCTAGAAAGCGGCATTCGCCAGCCGCTTTCCACCGAAAGCCGTCCGATGGGCGGCTTTTATTTTTTTGAAGCAGTCATGAATCTGTTAGCCATCATCGCCGCGACCCTGGTCGCAGGCATCGGAAGTGTCTGGATCGCCGCGCTGCTGCTGCGCGTGGGCGTGAGGAGCGACGGAGGCGGCGTGAATCCGCAGCATCTGCTGAGTCTGGCCGCCGGCGCGCTGTTGGCCACCGCGTTCATGCATCTCCTGCCCGAAGCCTTCGAAAGCCGCATCGAGCCCGGCCTGCTGTTCGGCGTGCTGCTGTTCGGCCTGGTGTTCTTCTTCCTGCTCGACAAGGCCGAACTCTGGCATCACGGCCACGAGCACCACCACGGCGGCTTGGCCGGCGATACGCACGTGCATGACCACCACGACCGGCACGACCATGTGCATGCCCATTCACCCCCCCATGCCCATGCCTCCAAGGGCGGCGGCTGGGCCGTGCTCACCGGCGACAGCGTGCACTGCTTCGGCGATGGCATCCTGATCGCGTCGGCCTTCATCGCCGATCTGCGCCTGGGCCTGGTGGCGGCGCTCGCGGTGCTGGCGCACGAGGTGCCGCACCACATCGGCGACCTGGTCGTGCTGCGCCAGAGCTCGCCCAATCCGCGCGCCGCGCTGGTCAAGGTCTCGCTCGCCGGTACCATGACCGCGCTGGGCGGGCTGGCCGGCTGGTGGCTGGTCGATCAGCTGCACGGCTGGCTACCGTACTTCCTGGTGCTGGCCGCCAGCAGCTTCGTCTACGTCGCGCTGGCCGACCTGATCCCGCAGCTGCAGAAGCGCCTGGCAGCGCGCCAGACCGCCTTGCAGATCGTCTGGCTCGCGGTCGGCATCCTGATGGTCATGGGCGTAAGCCGGCTGGCCCACGGCGACCACGAACACGGCGACCCGGCACACGCGCACGAAGAGCACGGCCACAAGCACTGAAGGCGCAGATGGGGCGCTCTCCGACACGCCGGTCGGCGCTCCAGGTCCACACTCGGGGCTGTTCAACGCGACCGTGGAGGCTCACACTTGAGGGCTGCCCAACGCGATCCATCAGCCAAGGAGCCGATCATGACCAGCGCCGATCCCCCGCTGCGTTCCGCTGTAACAAGCGACGACCCGACGGAAGACGAACTCGACGACGAGCTGCCCGAAGACGAGGCCGAGTCCGAGGGCGAGGAAGAAGATGCCGAAGCTGCGGACGAGTTGTCGGAGGAGACCGGCATCGATCTGACCGACGCCAGCGAACTCGATGCCGACAACGTGCCGGCCGACGAGGAGTTCGACCGCGTGATGCAGGCGCCGGACTGAAACACCAGCTCGAGGCCGGCGCATGCGCGGTGAATTGGCCGAGCTGTTCGCCTTCCACATGCCGGTGTGGGAGATCATCCTGCGCGGCAGCGCGATCTACTGGTTCCTGCTGCTGCTGTTCCGCTTCGTCCTGCGGCGCGATGCCGGATCGCTGGGCATCGCCGATCTGCTGTTCGTCGTGCTCATCGCCGACGCATCAAGCAACGCGATGCAGGGCGAATACCGCTCGATCGCCGAGGGCTTCACGCTGCTCGCCACGCTGGCGGCCTGGAACTACCTGCTCGACTGGGCCAGCTACCGCAGCAAGGCGGTCAAGCACCTGATGGAGCCGCCGCCCGAACCGCTGGTCCGCGACGGCAAGCTGGTCTGGAAGGCGCTCAAGCGCAACCTGATCACCGAGGACGAACTGAAGTCCAAGCTTCGCGAGAAGGGCATCGAAACGATGGACACCATCCGGCTCGCCTATCTCGAAAGCGACGGCCAGATCAGCGTGCTCGAGCGCAACGGGCCGCAGGGCGGCAAGCAGCACGACCAACCTGCGCCGCGGCGTCCGGGCGCAGGCTGAGCCGCGCGCGGGCTTCAGTCTTCGAGGGTGAAGCCTACCTTCAGCGTCACCTGCCAGTGGGCCACCTTGCCGTCCTGCACGTGGCCGCGGGTCTCGGTGACCTCGAACCACTGGATGTTGCGCACCGACTCGCTGGCCTTCGCGATCGCGCGCTGCACGGCGTCGTCGCTGCTCGTGGGCGAGGAGCCGGTGAGCTCGAGGAGTTTGTAGACATGGCTGGACATGGAGCGCTCCTTTGACGATGGAACAGGGCGGCGCCGCGGATGGCACCGGCCCCGTCCATCATAGGCTTCAGGCCATCGCTTCCTGGTGCTGCATCAGCTCCTCCTTGCGCGCGATGAGCTGCTCCTTCAGCGCGCCCAGGTCCATCTTGGACTTGCGCGCCTTGTCGAAGATCTGCTCGCGCTCTTCCTTCACGTGGTGGTCGATGTATTCGCCGAGCACGATCACCTTGGCATCGAACAGCGCCTCATCGGGGCCCATGGCTTCGATCTGCGCGATCAGTTCCTTGGCGGTCCCGTGTTCGACAGTAGCCTCATCCAGCAGCGGATCGTCGTGGATGGCCGCGCGCGCCGCCGGATAGAAGATCTCTTCCTCGATCTGCGCATGCACGCTGAGCTCGCGGCAGATCTGGTCGGCCAGGGCCTCGCGCTGATCGGCGGGCGCCTTGGCTTCGGCCAGCTTGCTGAATTCCTGGAACAGTTTTTTCACGGCGATGTGGTCGGCGTCCAGAAGGTCGACGGCGTCGTTCTTCTTGGGAGGTGCTTTGCTCATGATGCTGATTCCTTTGGTGGGATGTCGTGGGTGGATTTCGTGGGCGGCGCAGCCCGTGCCTGCGCCAGAGGCCACACTAGAAATCGCACCGTGCCGACCCTGTGAGGGTCTGCATGACATGCGCGTAGGACGAACGCGATCCCCGCGCGACAGCGCCGTCAGCTACTTGGCGCCGCCCGTGTACTTGGTCACGCTCTCGGCGGTGACGTGGTAGCCGCTCACGCCCATCATCGAGTCGTTGCGCAGGGTCTGCAGCTTGCCGGTGACCCACACCGTGTCCATGGCGCGGAACTTCGCACCCTGGCGCGGGCGCACGTGCAGGATCTGGTTGGCCGGCGGCGGCGGCGTGTGGATGCAGGCGCCGAAGTAAGGCACCAGCAGGAACTCCGTGATCTCGCCCTTGCTCTCTTCGAGCGGCACGATGAAGCCCGGAATCTTCACCTCGACGCCGTTCATCTCCGGATTGGTCGGCGCGTTGTTCGAGACCTCCTGCATCTTCATGAGCAGCTCGTTGGCGCGCGGATCGCCGTCCTGCAGCTTGCTCAGGTCCATGCCCTTGAATTCCTTCATCGGGTCCCAGTCCTTGGGCACCAGCTCTTCCCACGAGATGAGCCGGGGCTGGCCCGCCGCGGGCTTGGCGGCAGCGGCCTTGCCGCCCAGCGGGTTGGTCGGCGAGGTCGTCTGCGGCGCGGGGTCGGCGGCGAAGGTCATGGTCGTCGCGGCGCCAAGGGCCAACAACAGGGAACGCAGCATCGTCTTCTTCATCTTCAGATCCTCGGTGAAAGGCCATCGGCCAGCGAGAGCCTGTAGGCGCGAACGCCGGGCAGCAGGCTGGCCAGCCAGCCGGCCGCCAGCAGGCCGGCGAGCAGTATCCATTCGTTCAGTGTAGGTTCACTGAGGCGCAGCGCCAGGCCGAACTGGGCCTGCAGCCACGGCGCGAGCAGGGCGATGCCGAGAACCGCGAAGAGCACGCCGATCGCCACGCCCAGCAGCGTGACCCATGCGCCTTCGAGCGCCAGCAGCGCCAGCACGTGGCGCAGGCTGGCGCCCACCGCGCGCAGCACTGCGAGCTCGCGGCGGCGTTCGTTGAGGCCGGCCATCACCACCGACACCAGGCCGGCGAGGCTGACCAGCGCGACCAGCGCCGACATCAGCAGGAGCGCGTTTTCGCCGATGCCGACCACGCTCCAGAGCTCGTCGAGCGCTACGCCGGGCAGGATGGCCATCAGCGCTTCGCCCGGATAGTTCGAGACCCAGCGCTGCACGCCGAACACCGCGGCGCGGTTCTTCAGGCCGACCAGCACCGCGGTCACGTTCTTGGGCGTGAGGTCGAACTTGCGCACCTGCTCGGCCGGGATCCGAACGCCCGGCATCGGCGCGCCGCCGGCCCATTCGAGGTGGATGGCCTGCATCGCCGGCAGGCCGATGTGCACCGTGCGGTCGACCGGCGTGCCGGTGCGCGCGAGCACGCCTACCACGGTGAAGGGCTTGTCCGCGTGCTCGGCGACGTTGAGCTCGCCGCTGCCGTGCGCGAGCGTGATCTTCTGGCCGACGTGGTAGCCCAGCCGGTCGGCCACCTCGGCGCCGACGACCGCATCGAAGAGCTCGGCGAAGGGCCTGCCTTCGCGCATCTGCAGCGACTGGCGCTCGCCGTAGCGGAAGTGCCGGAAGTACTCGGGCGTGGTCGCGAGCACCGCGAAGCCGCGGTGCGAATCGCCGAGCGAGAGCGGCAGGACCCAGTCCACGCCCGGGTGCTCGGCCAGTGCCTGCACGCTCTTCCACTGCATGTTGTTGGTGGCGGCACCGATGCGGAACACCGAGTAGAGCAGGAGCTGCGAGGAGCCGGTGCGCGCGCCCACGATCAGGTCGGTGCCCGAGACGGAGGAGGAGAAGTTCGCGCGCAGCTCGGTGCGGATGCGCTCGACGCCGAGCAGCAGGAAGGTCGACAGCGCGATCGACAGCACTGTGAGCGCGAGCGTGAAGCGGCGGTTCCAGGCGCTCTTCCAGGCGATGCCGAACAAGGCCTTCATGCAGCGCCTCCCGCGGCGCGATTGATCTCGGGCAGGAGGATGTGGCGGCCGAAGCGCGCCGCGATGCGCTGGTCGTGGCTCACGAACACCAGCGCGCTATGGCTGGCCTGGCAGGCCGCGACCAGCACGTCGAGAAAAGCCTCGCGCCGGTCTTCGTCGAGCGCCGAGGTCGGCTCGTCGGCGATCACGACTTCAGGCTGGCCGATCAGCGCGCGCGCTGCAGCCACGCGCTGCTGCTGGCCCACCGAGAGCGCCATCGCCTGGCGCTGCCACAGGCCGGCGTCCAGGCCCATCCGTTCCAGCAGCTGCTGCGCCTGCGCCCGCGCCGGGCCCGCGCGCGAGGCCTGTGCCATGCGGCGGGCCGAGAAGCGGCAGGGCAGGAGCACGTTGTCGAGCACGCTGAGGTAGGGCAGCAGGTTGAACTGCTGGAAGATGTAGCCCACATGCGCGACCCGGTTGCGGTCGCGCGCGCTGCCCGAAAGCGCCGCCCAGTCGTGGCCCAGCAGCGTCGCGCGGCCCGCGTCGGCCACCAGCACGCCGGCCAGGAGCGACAGCAGCGTGCTCTTGCCGCAGCCGCTGGGCCCGTGCAGGAACACGGCCTCGCCGGCCGCGATCTCGAGCCGCTCGATGTCGATGCAGGGCGCGTCGGCGCCGGGCCAGGCGAAGCGCAGCGACTCGACGCTGAGAACCGGAGTCACTTGCTCCAGGCCAGCCGCGAATTCGGCCGTTTCAGCGTGCGCTTGAACTGGCCCTCGCGCGTGACGATCTGGGCATCGATCTGGCGCATGCCCTTGAAGGCGGTGAACAGGCCGATGTCGATGAATTTGGCCGCTGCCGCATTGGTGCAGTTGAAGGCGAAGCTGCCGTCCAGGTCGGCATGGCCTTCGGCGACGCCGGTGCCGGCCTCGGCCTTGCCCAGGCCCAGCGCCGTCGATTGCAGGGCAATGGGCCCGAGCTTGCAGTTGGCTGCCGGATCGATCTTGAACAGCTGGTCGGCCGCGCGCAGCTGGGCCACGACAGCCTCGGCGGCCTTCTTCTCGGCATCGGTCTTCGGCGCATGCTCGAAGCCGACGAAATTCTCGAGCGGCGACTCCATCGCGATCACGATCGCCGGCCCGTCGACCGCGACGTCGAGCTTGAGCTGGCCGTGCACATGCGCGCGTTGCTGTGCCTGCGCCATCGCGGCCCCGGACGCCGCCGCGAGCAGGGACGCGAGCGCGAGACCGGAAAAAGCGCGTTGGAAATTCATGCTTTCGCACCTTGCCGGGTCGGCAGCCCCGGCGTGTTGCTCCACTCGCTCCAGCTGCCGGCATAGAGCGCGGTCGGCCCCAGCCCGGCGATCTGCATCGCGAGCAGATTGGGCACGGCGCTCACGCCGCTGCCGCAGTGATGGACGACCGTTGCGGGATCCCGGCCCGCCAGCAGCGCTTCGAACTCGGCGCGCAACTGGGCGGCTGGCTTGAACTTGCCGTCGGGACCGAGGTTTTCGGTGAAGGGCCGGTTCAGGGCCCCGGGGATGTGACCCGCGATCGGGTCCAGAGGTTCCACCTCGCCGCGATAGCGTGCCGCGGCGCGCGCATCGATCAGCGTCTGGCCGGCCTGCTCGAGCCGCGAGGCGACGGTCTGCGTATCGGCGAGCGCGAGCAAGGGCGTGTCGGCGACGAAGTTCGACTGGAAGCGCGCGGGCTCTTCGCCGCCGGTCAAGGAACCGCCGGCTGCCTGCCAGGTCTGCAGTCCGCCGTCGAGCACGGCGACCGCCTCGTGCCCCATCCACTTGAGCATCCACCAGAGCCGGCCGCAGTAGTTGGCGCCGTTGCGGTCGTAGACCACGGCCTGCATGTCGTTGCCGAAGCCGACGCTGGACAGCCAGGCCGCGAACTTCTCTCGGCTGGGCAGCGGGTGGCGCCCGCCCGAGGCCGGCGGGCCCTCGTCCGTCGCCACCACCACGACCTCGCCGCGCGCGCCGGGCAGGCCGTGCTTCGCGCTCAGGTCGGTGTCGAGGTTGGCGTAGACGGCGCCCGGAATGTGGGCCGCGCGGTACTGCTCGCCGCCGGCTTCGGGCTTCGTCAGGTCGAAGCTGCAGTCGAACACCATCAGCGGGGTGCCGCTTTCCTGCAGCGCCATGAGCTGGTCGACGGAAATCAGGGTCGTGTACATGTGAGCTCCTTCAATGCTCTTCCGCAGGCGCCTTGGGCAGCGAGCGCTGGCGCAAGACGGTGGCGGCGATGCCGCTCACGACGATCAACGCCATGCCGGCCCAACCGGCCGCGTCGATGCGGTCGCCGAACAGCAGCACGCTGTAGATCGCCGCGAAGACGATGCCCGAATACTGCAGGTTCGCGACCACGAGCGTACCGCTTTCGGTCTTGGCGCTCGAGTAGGCGTAGGTCATGCACAGCTGTCCCAGCGCCGCCAGCACGCCCACCGGCAGCAGCCACAGGGCATGGCGCCAGGTCCACTGGTCCCAAGGCGTGAAGCCGCCCAGCAGGGCGGCCGCGCCACCCGCCACGGCGGAGCCGAGCGCGAAGTAGAACACCGTGCGCGCCTCGGGTTCGCCGGCCCGCGAGAGCGCCACCACCTGCATGTAGGCGAAGGCGGCGGTCAGCCCGGACAGCAGTCCCATGAGCCCGGCGAAGCCCTGGTTGTCGCCCACCGTGGGCTTGAGCATCAGCACCACGCCGCCGAAGCCCGCGAGCACGGTGAGCACCAGCGGGCCCTGCAGCGGCGGCCGTGGGATGCGCCCGTCGCGGCCAGGCACCGGCACCCAGGCGAGCAGGGCGCCGCCGACCAGGAAGGCGGCGATCCAGACGCTGCTCATGTAGTTGAGCGTCATCGCGGTGGCGAGCGGCATGTGCGCGATCGCGTAGAACCAGGCGCCGAGCGAGAACACGCCGATCAGGCTGCGCCAGGCGTGCATGCCGGGATAGCGCGTGGCGAGGCTGACGCCGCGGCTGCGAGCCAGCACCCAGAGGAAGACGATGCCGATCAAGCCGCGGTAGAGCACCAGCTCGGCGCTCGTGAACCAGGCCGAGGCGATCTTCACGCACACGCCCATGGTGGCGAAGATCAGTGCGGCCAGCACCATCCACAACGCTTGCACTTATCGCATCTCGTGGCGGTACCACTCGTGAAACTGCAGCATGCCGTCTTCCATCGGGCTCTGGTAGGGGCCGCTCTCGTCGTCGCCGCGCAGCATCAGCGCGCGGCGGCCGGCGTCCATGCGTTCGGCGATCTCGTCGTCTTCCACGCAGGTTTCCATGTACGCGGCCTGCTGCGCCTCCACGAATTCGCGCTCGAAGGCGACGATCTCCTCGGGATAGAAGAACTCGACCATGTTGAGCGTCTTCTGCGGGCCCACCGGATGCAGGGTCGAAACCGTGAGCACATGGGGATACCACTCGATCATCACGTGCGGGTAGTAGGTGAGCCAGATCGCGCCGTACTTGGGCGGCTTGCCGTCGCGGTACTTGAGCAGCTGCTCCTGCCACTTCTGGTAGACCGGGCTGCCGGCGCGGCCGAGCCGGTTGGCGACGCCGACCGTCTGCACCGAGTAGTAGCGGTTGAATTCCCAGCGCAGGTCTTCGCAGGTGACGAAGCTGCCGAGGCCCGGATGGAAGGGGCCGACATGGTAGTCCTCGAGGTAGACCTCGATGAAGGTCTTCCAGTTGTAGTTGCACTCGTGCAGCTCGACGCGGTCGAGCGCATAGCCCTCGAAGTCGAGGTCGGCGCGCGGGCCGAGGCTCGCGAGCTCGGCCGCGACGTCGCGCTTCCTGCCCGTGGCGTTCTTCTCGAACAGGAGGCCGTTCCACTCGCTCAGCGGGTAGTTGTGCAGATTGAGGCAGGGGTCCTTCTCGAAATGCGGCGCGCCGATCAGCTGGCCGGTGGTGCGGGGGTCGGCCGCCGCATAGGTCCAGCGGTGCAGCGGACAGACGATGTTGCCGCCGGTCCGGGCATCGAGTTCGCCGCGGCCCTGCAGGATCAGCGCCTGCCGGTGGCGGCACACGTTGGAGACCAGCTCCACGCCCTTGGGCGTGTGCACCAGCGCGCGGCCCTGCTGCTCCTGCGGCAAGGTGTGGTAGTTGCCCGGTTCGGGCACGGCGAGCCGATGGCCGACGTAGCGCGGGCCGGCGGCGAAAAGCGTTTGCAGCTCGCGGGCATAGAGCGCCTCGTCGAAGTACGCGGAAACCGGGAGTTGGCTCGAAGCCTGCTGCAGTTGAAGACTTAAATCAGACATGGGTGACCTGACCAAGCTCCCCACAGGGAGAGAAAGAGAACGGAAGGTTGCCGTCGAAGAAGGGGTGCGGCGGCGGGTGAAAAATGCCGGCGGGTGCCGGCTTGGAAGACGTGGGATTGTACCCGTGGGCATAGGTTCCCGCCCCCCGCCCTAAAATGCCCGGTTTCATCCCCATCACCGCATGCCCAAGGTGCCTCCCATTTCTCCGCCGGCCCCGCCTGGCTCTCCCGATACCGGTGCGCTGCCCGCAAGCTACGAAGCCGGGCTCCAGGAACTCGAACAGTTGGTGACCGAACTCGAATCGGGCCAGCTGCCGCTCGACCAGCTGCTCGGCAGCTACCAGCGCGGCGCGGTGCTGCTGGCGTTCTGCCGCGACAAGCTGCAGGCGGTCGAAGACCAGATCAAGGTGCTCGATGCGGGCGGCCTCAAGGTCTGGACGGGCGAATGACGGTCGCCGATGCCTTGCGCTGGGACGCCCGACGCCTTGCCGCGTGGAGCGATCCGCAGCTTGCGCGCGTCGAGGCCGCGCTGTCGCAATGGGTCGGCGTCGATGCGCCGGTACTGCTCGGCGACGCGATGCGCTATGCCGTGCTCGACGGCGGCAAGCGGCTGCGTCCCCTGCTGGTGTTCGCGGCCAGCGAGGCCGTGGGCGGCCAGGCCGAGGCCGCGCTGCGCGCCGCCTGCGCGGTCGAGCTGATCCATGCCTATTCGCTGGTGCATGACGACCTGCCGTGCATGGACAACGACGTCCTGCGCCGCGGCAAGCCGACCGTGCACGTGAGGTTCGGCGAAGCCGATGCGCTCCTGGCCGGCGATGCCTTGCAGGCGCTGGCCTTCGAACTGCTCACGCCCGACGGCGACAGCGTCGCGCCAGCGGTGCAGGCGAACCTGTGCCGCCTCCTGGCCCGCGCTGCCGGCAGCCAGGGCATGGCCGGCGGCCAGGCCATCGATCTCGCGAGCGTCGGCCTGGCACTCGACGAAGCACGGCTGCGCGAGATGCATCGGCTGAAGACCGGCGCCCTGCTGCAGGGCAGCGTCGAAATGGGCGCGGCCTGCGGTGGCGCGATCGCGGCCGAGGCGCTCGCGGCGCTGCGCGACTACGGCGCCGCCATCGGCCTCGCCTTCCAGGTGGTTGACGACATCCTCGACGTCGTCGCCGATTCGCAGACCCTGGGCAAGACGGCCGGCAAGGATGCCGCGAGCGACAAGCCCACCTATGTCTCCCTGCTCGGCCTCGACGGCGCGCGGGCCCAGGCCCGCGAACTGCTGGCCCAGGCGCTGGCCGCGCTCGATCGCAGCACGCTCGCCGATACCGGCGCGCTGCGTGCGCTGGCCCACATGGTCGTGGACCGCGACCGATAACAAAAAGTCTCCCCATGGCTCCGCTGCTTCCCACCATCCACGATCCTTCCGTCCTGCGGCAGTTCGACCGCGCGCAGCTCAAGCAGCTGGCCGACGAAGTGCGCAGCTGCGTGCTCGACAACGTGTCGCGCACCGGCGGGCACCTGAGCTCCAACCTCGGCACGGTCGAACTCACGGTCGCGCTGCACCACGTGTTCAACACGCCGCACGACCGCCTGGTGTGGGACGTGGGTCACCAGACCTACCCGCACAAGATCCTGACTGGCCGGCGCGAGCGCATGCCCACGCTGCGCCAGATCGGCGGCATCTCCGGCTTTCCGCAGCGCACCGAGAGCGAGTACGACACCTTCGGCACCGCGCACTCGTCGACCAGCATCTCGGCTGCGCTCGGCATGGCGATGGCGGCCAAGCAGAAGGGCGAGGACCGCCACTCGGTCGCGATCATCGGCGACGGCGCGCTGACCGCCGGCATGGCTTTCGAGGCGCTCAACAACGCGGGTGTCTGCCATTGCAAGCTGCTGGTGATCCTGAACGACAACGACATGTCGATCAGCCCGCCGGTCGGCGCGCTCAACCGCTACCTCGCGCAGCTCATGAGCGGCAACTTCTACGCCGCGGCCAAGAACGTTGGCAAGACCGTGCTGCGCGCCGCGCCGCCGCTGTTCGAGCTGGCCAAGCGCTTCGAGCAGCATGCCAAGGGCATGGTGGTGCCGGCCACGCTGTTCGAGCAGTTCGGCTTCAACTACGTCGGCCCGATTGACGGCCACGACATCGATTCGCTGGTGCCGACGCTCGAGAATCTCAAGCATCTCGAAGGCCCGCAGTTCCTGCACGTGGTCACCAAGAAGGGCCAGGGCTACAAGCTGGCCGAGGCCGATCCGGTGGCCTACCACGGGCCTTCCAAGTTCGATCCGGCGGTCGGCCTCGTCAAGCCCGCCACGGCGCCCAAGCAGACCTTCACGCAGGTCTTCGGCAGCTGGCTGTGCGACATGGCTGCGCAGGACGGCCGGCTGGTCGGCATCACGCCCGCCATGCGCGAGGGCTCGGGGCTGGTCGAGTTCGAGCAGCGCTTTCCCGAGCGCTATTACGACGTCGGCATCGCCGAGCAGCATGCGGTCACGTTCGCGGCCGGCTTGGCCTGCGAGGGGCTGAAGCCGGTGGTCGCGATCTATTCGACCTTCCTGCAGCGCGCCTACGACCAGCTCATCCACGACGTCGCGATCCAGAACCTGCCGGTGGTGTTCGCGCTCGATCGCGCCGGCCTGGTGGGCGCCGACGGCGCCACGCATGCGGGCGCCTACGACATCGCCTTCATCCGCTGCATTCCCAACATGAGCCTGGCCTGCCCGGCCGACGAGGCCGAGTGCCGGCAGCTGCTCTCCAGCGCCTTCGCGCAGAACCATCCGGTGGCGGTGCGCTATCCGCGCGGCGCGGGCGCCGGCGTCACGCCCGGGCTCACGCTCGATGCGCTGCCCTTCGGCAAGGGCGAAGTCCGCCGCGAAGGCCGGCGCATCGCCATCCTCGCCTTCGGCACCTTGCTCTATCCGGCGCTGAAGGCCGCGGAGGCGCTCGATGCCACGGTGCTCAACATGCGCTGGGCCAAGCCGCTCGACGTCGAACTGCTGCTGCAGGTCGCCGGCACGCACGAGGCCATCGTGACGATCGAGGAGGGTGCCGTCATGGGCGGGGCGGGCAGCGCCGTGCTGGAAGCCTTGCAAGCCGCGCAGGTGCACAAACCCGTGCTGCAGCTCGGCCTGCCCGATCGCTTTGTCGAGCATGGCGACCCGGGCAAGCTGCTGGCCAGCATCGGGCTCGATGCGGCGGGCATCGAGCAATCGATCCGGCACTGCTTCGACGATGCCTCTGCCGCAGGGAAAACCCCCCCCGGCACGGTGTAAGCACTTTTTACAATCGCGCTCGACTCAACAAGTCAGCAACGCGGCCACAAGCCGCGTTCTCGTTTTTCAATGCACTCGGAGTGAATTCAATGGATCGTCGTTCCCTCATCAAAAACGCAGGCATCGCCGGCGTCCTCGCTGCCGGCATCGCGCCGGCGGTTCATGCGCAGGCTGCCGTTCGCTGGCGTCTGGCGTCCAGCTTCCCGAAGTCGCTGGACACTATCTTCGGAACGGCCGAGACGTTCTCGAAGAAGGTGAGCGACATGACGGGCGGCAAGTTCCAGATCTCGGTGCATGCCAGTGGTGAGCTGATGCCGGCCTTGGGTGTGCTCGACGGCGTGCAGAACGCCTCGGTCGAGATGGCGCACACCGCGCCGTACTACTTCTATGGCAAGGACCCGACCTTCGCGTTGGGCTGTGCGGTGCCCTTCGGCATGAACACGCGCCAGATGAACGCATGGATGTACGAAGGCAACGGCCTGAAGCTGATGCGCGACTTCTACGCCAAGTACAACGTCGTCAACCTGCCGGGCGGCAACACGGGCGCGCAGATGGGCGGCTGGTTCCGCAAGGAAATCAAGTCGCTCGCCGACCTGAAGGGCCTGAAGTTCCGCACCAACCCGATCGCGGGCAAGGTGCTCGAGCCCTTCGGCATGATTCCGCAATCGATCCCGGGTGCCGATCTGTATCCCGCGCTCGAAAAGGGAACGATCGATGCGCTCGAGTGGGTCGGCCCGTACGACGACCAGAAGCTCGGCTTCAACAAGGTCGCGCCGTTCTACTACTACCCCGGCTGGTGGGAAGGCGGTCCGCAGCTGGACTTCTACATCAACAACAAGGCATGGGAAGGCCTGCCGGCCGAGTACAAGGCCATCGTCGAAGTGGCGGCCGCGCATGCCCACGTCACGATGACCGCCAAGTACGACGCCAAGAACCCGATCGCGCTCAAGCAGCTGGTCGGCTCCGGCACCAAGCTGCGCCCCTTCACGCAGGACGTGATGAACGCGGCCTTCAAGTCGGCCCAGCAGATCTACGCGGACCTGAACAACAGCAACCCCGAGTGGAAGAAGGTCTACACCGACTACGCCAAGTTCCTGGCCGACCAGAACGCCTGGTTCCGCTTCACCGAAGGCACCTACGATCGCTTCATGCAGCAGCAGAAGCTCTGAGCGCGCTTCGCCTCAAGACAAAAAGCCCCGCCGGCTACGGCGGGGCTTTTTTCATGGCGATGCGTTCGGCGACGCGTTCGGCAAAGCCAGTGAGCAGCCGCGCGTCGGCCGAATGGAACCAGGTGAGGGCGCCATTGCGGCGGCGCACCAGCAGGCGCGGCGCAATGACACGCTCGAGCCAGCGCCAGTGCACGAGCTTGAGTTGCGCCACATCGGCCGCGTGCTCGCGCTTGGTCCAGAGCCAGGTCTGCGTGAGCACATCGCCTTCGAGGCGCGTGCGGCTGTAGACGATCCAGTAGCCGACCCAGAGGATGCACAGGGCCGCCACCCCAAAAACCAGGAGGCTGGGTGTGGACCAGTCCACTCTGCGCAGCGACGGCAGGCTCCAGAGGCCGAAGCCGATCAGGTCGATCACCAGAACGACCGCCAGCGTTCGCACCAAAGGCGGGTAGGCCGGGCTCTCCAGCGCGGCCGGGGCGTCGACTGCGTCGCTCACTGCTTCTTGTCGGCGCCAGGGCTCGGAGGCTCGGGCTCCGGCATCGGCAGGGCGTCGGGCTCGGCCGGCTTCTGGGTGCCGAACGGATCTTCCATGTTAATGCCGCCGCCCGGCCCCTGCGAGTCGGCCGGCATCTCGAGCTGCACCTTGTCGACGTCGACCTCGACCTTCTTGTCGAGGAACACGGTGACGGTCTGCGGGAAGAAGATCACGATCGCCACCAGCAGCAGCTGCAGCCCGACCCACGGGATCGCGCCCAGGTAGATGTCGCGCGAATCGATCTTGCGCGGCAGCGCATTGTTCTTGAACAGCGTGTCGGCGATGCCGCGCAGGTAGAACAGCGCGAAGCCGAAGGGCGGATGCATGAAGGAGGTCTGCATGTTCACGCACAGCAGCACGCCGAACCACACCATGTCGATGCCGAGCTTGGCCGCGACCGGCCCGAGCAGTGGCAGGATGATGAAGGCGATCTCGAAGAAGTCGAGAAAGAAGGCCAGGAAGAAGATGAAGACGTTGACCGCGATCAGGAAGCCGATCTGCCCGCCGGGCAGGCCGGAGAGCAGGTGCTCGATCCACTTCGCGCCGTCCACGCCCTGGAATACGAGCGAGAACACGCGCGAGCCGATCAGGATGAAGACCACCATGGCCGTGAGGCGCATGGTGCCGTTCGTCGCTTCCTTGAGCATCTGCCAGTTGAGGCGCCGGTGGATGGCGGCCAGCACCAGCGAGCCGATGGCGCCCATGGCGCCGGCCTCGGTCGGCGTCGCGATCGCATGCTCCATGAAGGGCAGGCCGCCCATCGAGCCGAGCACGGCGAAGATCAGGATGGCCGAGGGGATGATGCCGCGCAGGCACTTGCCCCACAGCGCCCAGCCGACGAGCGTGCGCGCGGTGACCGGCACGCCGGGCACGTAGCTCGGGCGGATGCGCGAAACCAGGAAGGTGTAGAGCGCGAAGATCAGCACCTGCAGGATCGACGGCCCCCATGCGCCCTTGTACATCTGGCCGACGTCGGTGCCGAGCTGGTCGGCCATGACGATCAACACCAGGGAGGGCGGCACCAGCTGCGTGATGGTGCCCGAGGCCGCCAGCACGCCGGTGGAATAGCGCATGTTGTAGCCGTAGCGCATCATCACCGGCAGCGAGATCATCGCCATCGCGATCACCTGCCCGGCCACGGTGCCGGTGATGGCGCCGAGAATGAAGCCGACGATGATCACCGAGTAGCCGAGGCCGCCGCGCACCGGGCCGAAGAGCTGGCCCATCGAATCGAGCATGTCCTCGGCCAGGCCGCACTTCTCGAGCACGGCGCCCATCAGCGTGAAGAAGGGAATCGCCAGCAGCGTCTCGTTGGACAGGATGCCGAACACGTTGAGCGGGAGGTTGGCCATGAAGCCGGCCGGGAACCAGCCCATCTCTATCGCGATGAAGCCGCTGAGCAGGCCCAGCGCCGAGAGCGAGAACGCGACCGGAAAGCCGATCAGCATGATCACGATCAGCCCCGCGAACATGATCGGGGCGAAATTTTCCATCTGCATCTTTTTTATCCTGCGAAGCGGGGCGGTGTGCGTTTCGTTGCGGCGTTCACTGCACCGGCTTCTCGTAGTGCGTGTCCATCTCGATCAGGCCGCGCAGGTAGGCGATGCGCTTGATGATTTCGGCCACGCCCTGCAGGAACATGGCGCCGAAGCCCAGCGGCATCATCAAGGCCGCGGGCCAGCGGATGAGGCCGCCGATGTTGCCCGACATCTCGCCGCTCTTGAGCATGCCGAGGAAGAAGGGGAAGCTCAGCCAGAAGAGCAGGCCCATCACGGGCAGCAGGAAGAAGACCAGGCCGAAGAGGTCGACGTACACCGGGCCGTTGCGCTTGAGCTTGCCGTAGATGATGTCCACGCGCACGTGTTCGTTGAGCTTGAGCACGAGCGGCGCGCCGAGCATCACGGTGGCGGCGAACAGGTACCACTGGATCTCGAGCCAGGCGTTGGAACTGAAGTCCAGGCCATAGCGCACGAAGGCGTTGCCGGCGGAAATCACCGACGCGGCGAGGACAGCCCATGCCGCCACCTTGCCGAACTGGGCACTGATCCAGTCCATGGTCAGCGCGAATTTGAGTAATGCGGACAAGGGTTGTCTCCCTGCGGGAAAGAGTTCTGGCGCCAGTCGGGTAGGGTCGGCGCAAAGCCCGCAATGGTAACGCCCCGATGCAGGGCCCAGTCCTGGCGCGGGCGGGTGGGTTTACCCGTGGAGCTCCATGGTCGTAGCGAGCTGCGAGGCAGGTGGCCATAATGACCCATGCCTGCGAGCCCGCCGTCCAGCACGCCGTTCGGCACCCCCAGCCTGCCTTTTTCGATCGATTCGCCCGACATGTGCCGTGCGGGCCGCGAACTGCTCTCGCTGGCGCTGATCGATGCGCGCAACCACACGCTGCACCTTCTCGCGCTTTACGAGCAGGCGCTGGATTCGGCTGCGCTGGCCGTGCCGCGCCAGGACGGGGTCGAGCCGCCGGTCTGGCTGGCCGGCCACATCGGCTGGTTCGCGGAATGGTGGATCGGGCGCAATACCCAGCGCGCCTTCGGCATCGACTGCCCGGTGCGGCCGACGCGGCTGGCTGCGATCGAACCGCAGGCCGACGCGTGCTGGAATCCGGCGCAGATCGCCTGGATGGATCGCTGGTCGCCCGAGCTGCCCGATCTCGCCCAGACCAAGGCCTACTTGCTCGATACGCTGGAAAGCACGCTCGAGCTGCTCGAACATGCGGTCGAGACCGACACCGGTCTCTACTTCTACCGGCTCGCGCTGTTTCACGAGGACCTGCGCGGCGAGCAGCTGGTGGTGATGGCCCAGACGCTGGGCCTGCCGCTGGGCGTCGAGCAGGAGCCGACCGCGATCGTGCGCGAGCCGCTCCTCATTCCGGCCACCGCCTGGGAACTGGGCGTGGCCGATGCCGGCTTCGCATTCGCGCAGGAGCGCGGCCGGCTCCAGGTCGAAGTCCCGGAGTTCGAGATCGACGCCCAGCCCGTCACCTGGAGCCAGTACGTGGAGTTTGTCGACGACGGCGGTTACGACCGCGAGGACCTGTGGCATCCCGAAGGACTCGAGTGGCTCGAGCGGCAGCCCGAAGGGCGGCGCGGGCCGCGCCACGTGGTCCAGATCGGCGCCGCGCGTCGCGGCACCGGCGGCTCGGTTCTGCAGCAGCGCTTCGGGCGCACCGTGCGCGCGGCGGGCAACCAGAGCGCGGTGCACGTGGCCTGGTGGGAGGCCGATGCCTGGGCACGCTGGGCCGGGCGCCGTCTCGCGACCGAGGTGGAGTGGGAAATCGCGGCCCACACCGCCGCGCGCCGGGGCTTCCGCTGGGCCGACGTCCACGAATGGACCGCGGGCACGCTGAAGCCCTGGCCGGGCTTCCGTCCCGACCCCTGGAGCGGCGGCACGGAGTTCGATCCGCAGCCGATCTTCGGCCAGGCCCACGTGCTGCGGGGCGCATCGCTTGCCACGCGCGCGCGCCTGCGCTCGCCGAAGCGCCGCGGCTTTGCCATGCCGCAGCGCGATGACGGCTTCTTCGGATTTCGCACTTGCGCATACTGACAACAACATCAACGGAAAGGGCGCTGCCGGATGGCTCGCGTGCGTGACCCGGCCGGCTACGACGGCCAGCGAGAAATGATTCTTTCCAACGCGGCGCAGCTGTTCGCGCAGCGCGGCTACGCGGGTACTTCGATGAACGAGGTGGCCGCGGCCTGCGGCGTGTCGAAGGCCACGCTCTACCACTACGTGCGCGACAAGCACGACCTGGCGGTGCGCATCGCCGAGGATCACGTGCAGAGGCTCGAGTCGGTGGTGCAGGAGGTGCTGCGCGAGTACCAGGCGCCAGAGGCCCGGCTCGCCGAGCTCATCCGGCGCTTCGTGGCGGAGTACGCGATCGCCCAGAACGCCCAGCGCGTGCTGACCGAAGATGTGCGCTTCCTGCGCGAAGAGGACCAGGAGCGCATCCTGAACGTGGAGCGGCGCGTGGTCGCCGCCTTCGCGCGCACCATCGCCGAGGTGCGCGGCGAGGATCCGCAGAGCAAGCTCGGCAAGCCGATGGCGATGCTGCTGTTCGGCATGATCAACTGGATGTTCACCTGGATGAAGCCGGGGCGCGAGCTCGATCACGACGCGATCGGCGCGATGGTGTCCGAGCTCTTCTTCGGCGGTGTCGGGGCCGTGACGCTTCCGGAGGCGCTGGCGGCCGATCAGCGGCATGCCACAATCCCCGGCACCCCCGCAGCGTAGACCTCACATGAGCATCAAGAGCGACAAATGGATCCGGCGAATGGCCGAAAAGAACGGCATGATCGAGCCCTTCGAACCGGGCCAGATCCGCGAGCAGGACGGCCACCGCATCATCAGCTACGGCACCTCGAGCTACGGCTACGACATCCGCTGCGCGCCCGAGTTCAAGGTCTTCACCAACATCCACAGCACGGTGGTCGACCCGAAGAACTTCGACGAGAAGAGCTTCGTCGATTTCCATGGCGACTTCTGCATCATCCCGCCCAACAGCTTCGCGCTGGCGCGCACGGTGGAGTACTTCCGCATCCCGCGCAACGTGCTGACCATCTGCCTGGGCAAGAGCACCTATGCGCGCTGCGGCATCATCGTCAACGTCACGCCTTTCGAGCCCGAGTGGGAAGGCTACGTGACGCTGGAGTTCAGCAACACCACGCCGCTGCCGGCCAAGATCTATGCCGGCGAGGGCTGCGCGCAAGTGCTGTTCTTCGAGAGTGACGAGGTCTGCGAAACGAGCTACAAAGACCGTGGCGGCAAGTACCAGGGCCAGCGGGGTGTGACACTGCCGAAGGCCTGAGCAGGAGAGCGTCATGAAGTGGGAAGGCAACCGCGAATCCGAGAACGTGGAAGACCGCCGGGGCGAAGGCGGCGGCGGCTTTGGCGGCTTGCCGATCGGCGGGCGGAGTGTCGGCATCGGCACCATCGTCGTGGCACTGCTCGCGGGCTGGATCTTCGGCATCAATCCGCTCACGTTGCTCAGCATGTTCGCCGGCGGCGGCGAAGCGCCGATCGTCCAGCAGCAGCAGCGGGCCCCGGCGCCGCCGGCCAACGACGAGGCGGCACGCTTCGTCTCGGTCGTGCTGGCCGACACCGAAGACGTCTGGACCCCGATCTTTCAGCAGGCCGGTTCGACCTACCGCCAGCCCAGGCTGGTGCTGTTCCGCGGCGCCACGCCCACGGCCTGCGGCACCGGCCAGAGCGCCATGGGTCCCTTCTACTGTCCGGGCGACCAGAAGGTCTACATCGATCTCGGCTTCTTCGACACCCTGAAGCGCGAACTCGGCGCCCCGGGCGAGTTCGCGCAGGCCTACGTGATCGCGCACGAGGTCGGCCACCATGTGCAGAACCAGCTCGGCATCACGGCCAAGGTCGACTCGATGCGCGGCCGCATCAGCCAGGCCGACAGCAATGCGCTGAGCGTGCGCGTCGAACTGCAAGCCGACTGCTTTGCCGGCGTCTGGGCCAACAAGGCGCAGAACGCACGCCAGATTCTCGAGCAGGGCGACGTGGAGGCGGCAATGAATGCCGCCGCGAAGATCGGCGACGACGCGCTGCAGCGCTCGGCGGGCCGGGCAGTGGTGCCCGACAGCTTCACCCACGGCACCAGCGCCCAGCGCCAGCGCTGGTTCACGACCGGGCTGAAGAGCGGTTCGATGAAGGCCTGCGACACCTTCAACACCCGCAGTCTTTGAGCGTGCAAGGGCCGATTGCCCGTTTTTGCTGCGTTGTCCGCTATCGAAAAGATAGCTAGGCGCGCAGTCACCGCACTGTCATCGCCGTCTTTTGCCGCAGTGCGACAATACCCGGCTTCATGACAAGCTCCTTCTCCAATCTTTCCCTGGCCGAACCGCTGGCGCGCGCCGTGGCCGAAATGGGCTACGAAACCATGACGCCGATCCAGGAGCAGGCCATTCCGGTGGTCCTCGCGGGCCAGGACGTGATGGGCGCAGCGCAGACCGGCACCGGGAAAACCGCTGCCTTCTCGCTGCCGCTTTTGCAGCGCATGCTCAAGCACGAGAACAGCTCGACCTCGCCGGCGCGCCATCCGGTGCGCGCCCTGGTGCTGCTGCCCACGCGCGAGCTGGCGGACCAGGTGGCGCAGCAGGTCAAGCTCTACGCCAAGTACACCAACCTGCGCAGCGCCGTGGTGTTCGGCGGCATCGACATGAAGCCGCAGACGCTGGAACTCAAGAAGGGCGTCGAGGTGCTGGTCGCCACGCCGGGCCGGCTGCTTGACCACATCGAGGCCAAGAACGCGGTGCTCAACCAGGTCGAATACGTGGTGCTCGACGAGGCCGACCGCATGCTCGACATCGGCTTCCTGCCCGACCTGCAGCGCATCCTCTCGTTCCTGCCCAAGCAGCGCACCACCTTGCTGTTCTCGGCCACCTTCTCGCCCGAGATCAAGCGCCTGGCCGGCAGCTACCTGCAGAACCCGGTCACCATCGAGGTGGCGCGGCCGAACGAAACCGCTTCCACCGTCGAGCAGCATTTCTACAGTGTGAGCGACGACGACAAGCGCCGCGCGCTCAAGCAGATCCTGAAGCAGCGCGGCCTCAAGCAGGCTTTCGTGTTCGTCAACAGCAAGCTGGGGTGTGCGCGGCTTGCGCGTTCGCTCGAACGCGAGGGCTTGAATACCACCGCCCTGCACGGCGACAAGAGCCAGGACGAGCGCCTGAAGGCCCTCGCGGCCTTCAAGGCCGGCGAGGTCGACCTGCTGGTGGCCACCGACGTCGCGGCCCGCGGCCTCGACATCAAGGACGTGCCGGCGGTCTTCAACTTCGACATTCCGTTCAACGCCGAAGATTACGTGCACCGCATCGGCCGCACCGGCCGCGCCGGCGCCTCGGGCCTGGCGGTGAGCTTTGCCAGCGGCGGCAACGACGTGCGCCTGGTGGCCGACATCGAGAAGCTGATCAAGAAGAAGATCGAGCTGGAACCCGTCGAGTTCGAGGAAGACCGCCCGCGCGGCCGCATCAACGACGGCCGCCGCCACTGGCGCGACGAGGGCGAGGCCGGCGATGCGCGCGATGTGCTCGACCAGCCGCGCGAACGCAGCGAAGCCCGCCCCATGCGCAGCAGCCGGCCGCACCGCGCACCCGCGGCGCCGCGCGATCCCTTCTTCGAGCAGCCCTACGAGACGCCGGAGCGCGAAGCCGCACCGGCCTGGGAAGCGGCCGCCAAGACCACGCCTTCGCGCGGCATCTCGAGCAACATCAAGAGCAAGCGCAAGGTCGCGGCGCTGTTCAAGACCGCAGCACAGGCCAATTAGGGGCTCAGCCCGCCGGCTTCTGCACTGCCGGGCAGCGGACCTGGATCAGTTCGCGCTCCGCGAGCGTCGCGCCGATGCGCACCGCGCTCAGGCAACGGCCCCAGACGCAGCCGGTGTCGACGGACATCAGGTCGGGCCGCGAGAGCCAGCCCAGCGTCGACCAGTGCCCGCAGGCGATGGTCGCGGCTTGCGTCCTGCGGCCGGGCACGTCGAACCAGGGCATGAAACCCGCGGGCGCGGAGGCTGTCCCGTCCTTGGTTTCGAATTCCATCCGACCATCCGCCGTGCAGAAGCGCAGCCGCGTGAGCGCATTGACGATCGCGCGCAGCCGCGCATGGCCGCCGAGCGTATCGCTCCATTTTGCGGGCTCGTTGCCGTACATCTCGTGCAGGAATTCGCCCGCTGCGGAACCGCGCAGCACCGACTCGACCTCGGCTGCATAGACCAGCGTGTCGGCCACGCTCCACTGCGGCAGCACGCCCGCATGCACCATCAGCAGGTCGCCGCCGCCCACCAAACGGTGCAGTGCCATGGGCTGCCGGCGCAGCCAGTCGAGCAGGGCTTCGCGGTCGGGCGCTTCCAGCACGCCGTGCAGCGTGTCCTTGCGGCCGAGCTTGCGTGCGCCCTGCGCGACGCCGAGCAGGTGCAGGTCGTGGTTGCCGAGCACGGTCTTCGCGGCGCCGCCGTAGCGCTGCACGCGCCGCAGCACCTCGACCGACGCGGGGCCGCGGTTGACCAGGTCGCCCAGCAGCACCAGGGTGTCGCGGCTGGGAGAGAAAGCGATGTCGTCGAGCAGGCGCTGCAGGGGCTCGTCGCAGCCCTGCACATCGCCGATCAGGTAGAGTGCCATCTCCCCATTCTCTCCCGCATACATGGATGTTTTTCTGCTGGCCTTGCTGACCACGCTCAACGCGTTGTTCGCAATGTCCGAAATGGCGCTTTCCACCAGCCGTCGAGCGCGGCTTGCGGCGCTGGCCGAGGCGGGGGACACGGGGGCGGAGGCTGCGCTCAAGCTGATGGAGGATCCGACGCAGTTTCTCTCCAGCGTGCAGATCGGCATCACTTCGATCGGCATGTTGAGCGGCATCGTCGGCGAGGCGGCCTTCGCGGCGCCGCTTGCGCACTGGATGCAGGGCCTGGGTCTGGGCGCGGGCGGGGCCAGCTTCGTGTCGACGGCCATCGTGGTGACCTGCATCACCTTCTTCACGATTGTTTTCGGCGAGCTGGTGCCCAAGCGCATCGGCCAGCTCTACCCCGAGCCGGTGGCGCGCTACGTGGCGCGGCCGATGCGCGCGCTGGCCACCGCCGCCAAGCCCTTCGTGCTCTTGCTGGCAGGCGCCACGGCGACCACGCTCAAGCTGCTGCGCATCGATTCGAGCGCGGCCCGCATGATGACCGAGGAGGAGATTTCCGCCAGCCTCGAGGAGGGCGTCGATGCCGGCGTGATCGAAATGCACGAGCACCAGATGGTGCGCAACGTGTTCCACCTCGACGATCGCCGGCTGAGCTCGCTGATGGTGCCGCGGGCCGACATTGAATGGCTGGAGGCCTCCTTCACCGTCGCGCAGAGCCTGCAGAAGGTGTCGGCTGCGAGCGCGCTCAACCTGGTCCACTCCTGGTACCCGGTGTGCCGCACCTCGCTGGACGATGTGGTGGGCGTGATCAGCGTGGCGCACCTCTTGACGCTGAGCCCGGCGCACGAGGGTACCATCGAGTCGGTGGCGCAGCCTGCGGTGTTCGTCCCCGAGACGCTCACGGGCATGGAGCTGCTCGAGCAGTTCCGCACACGCGCCGGCCGGCTGGTGTTCGTGGTCGACGAATGGGGCGTGGTGCAGGGCCTGATGACGCCGCGCGACCTGCTGGAGGCGATCACCGGCGAGCTGCAGACCGCCACCCAGGGCGATGCCTGGGCTCACGAACGGCCCGACGGCGTGTGGGAACTCGACGGCCTGATGCCGGTGTCCGAACTGCGCGCGCGGCTCGGCATCCGCGAGCTGCCGGAGGAGGAGCGCGGGCGCTACAACACCGTGGCGGGTTTGCTGATCTTCGTCTCCGGCCATCTGCCCGAGCTCGGCGAGCGCATCGATTGCGCGGACTGGAACTTCGAGATCACGGCGATCGACGGCAGGCGCATCGACCGCGTGCTGGCGCGTCCGCTCGGCACGGCCGCGTACGCCGCGAGCTGATCGCCGGCGGCGGCGGGCAAAAGCCTATCCGCCGAGCCGCGTTTTCACCGGGGGTACGGATGCGCCGGCCGCCATTGCCAGGGCGGCACCGGGTTGCGTTCGGCCCACAGGCCGGCGCGCCTGGCCTTGGCCTCCCGTTCGGCGAAGCTGTATCGGCCGCGCTCGGCCGCGCTCTGCTCGGAGGCATGGGCGCGCGACCACCAGGCCAGGCCGGCGCCGAGCATGGCGAGACCCACATCGAGCGTTTTCGGGCAGCGGGCTTCGGTGCAGGACGCGGGCGCCACCCACACCTCGCAGACGCGGCGGTCGTAGCGATCGGTCTGGCCGCAGTCCAGCCGTGCGGTCTTGCGGTATGCGATCTCCGAGAGTGCACGCTTGGCGCGGCGGCCGAAGGGCTGGCCGAGCTCTGGTGCATCGACGGCATGCAGCCGCACGGTGAGCCGGCGGTAGGCGCCGGGCTCGCCGCAGCGAAGCTTGAGGGTGTCGCCGTCGCTGACGGCGACGACGAGGCAGAGGAGGGCGGCAGAAAGCATGGGGCAAACCGCGCGACTCGACTCGCCAGGTTCCGCCACCCTCGCTGTGGCTTCAAAGCCCCGAATGGCAGGTTTGCATGCGGATTCCTCAAAAGTCGCTTTGGAAAGTAACTATTTGTGTGATTCAATCGACCCCCGGAGTGAGGACCAGTCGAGGGATTTCATGAAGAAAATGCTGAGCATCGTGTGCGCGACAGCCTTGGTCTGTGGATGCGCAACCCGGCCCCAGGAGGGCCCCGGTTCGGGTTCCGGCGCCGACTACGTGCCCATGGTGGCGCCGTCGGCGGTCGAGAGTTCGGTCTACGACCAGGACGTGGCCAAGTGCCGCGCGAACGCGAAGAACGTGCCTTTCAATGCCAGCCAGCACGACGATGCGCTGGTCGTGGTCGACGGTGGCGTGATCGGCATAGGCATCCTGCAAGGATGGTCGACGCTCGCCGGCGGCGTGGTGATCGGCGGACTGGTCGGCTTCAACCACTGGGTCTACACGCCCGAGCGCCGCGCCTGGAAGACCAAGCAGGAGACCGTGATGGCCAACTGCATGGCGCAAAAGGGCTACATCAACACCGACCCGAGCGTGCGTGTCACCTGGGTGCCGCCGGCGCTGCGGGCGGTGGAAAGCATCCGGCCCACGGGCCGGGACACCTACAACGTGGAGCAGCTCGCCAAGGCGCAGCGCTGCAACGCCACGCCGCTGGCGACGTTGGTGGAGAAGGGGCCGGGCTTCGAGCGCCACACCGTGGCCTGCACCAACGGCCAGGTCATGGCGGTGCGCTGCGAGTTCGGCCAGTGCCGCGTGAGCCAGATGACGGCGCTGCGCAGCTGACTTCTGCGTTGCCGATGCGCAGCGGGCCGGCTCACTTCTCGTCGCGCAGCCAATACCACTTGTAGAGCACGCGCTGGCCCAGGCGCCGGAACGGCGCGAAGGCCGGCGACTCGACCAGGCCCAGCACATTGGGGAAGGGCAGCGGCGACTTGTAGATCGGCAGCTCGAAGACCTTGCGCCCTGCGTCCTTGCCGGCCAGGCGCTCGGCCAGCCGCTTGCCGGCCCAGGTCGAGAACGACACGCCGTTGCCGCCGTAGCCCACCGCGTACCAGATCTTCTTGTTCGCATCGGGCTGCGTGATGCGCGGCATCATGTCGTGGCTCACGTCCACCCAGCCCCACCACGAGTAGTCGATGGGGATGCCGGCGAGCGGCGGGAACTTGCGCGCGATCGCGTCGGTGAGCAGCTTCAGGTGCACCGGGTCCTCGGCATCGGCGCCGCTCACCGAACTGCGACTGCCGAGCTGCAGCCGGTTGCCCTTGAGCAGCCGGTAGTAGAAGCGCAGCGTGCGCGTGTCGGTCAGGAAAGTGAGCGACCTGAAGTTGGTGGCCTGCAGCTCGGCCTCGGTCAGCGGCCGCGTCACCACCGAGTTCGACAGGATCGGCATGATCTTGTTCTTGAGCAGCGGGTTGAGGGCCTGGCCCGTGTAGCCGCCAGTGCACACGGCGACGCGCCGCGCTCGCACCACGCCGCCCGGCGTCTGCAGATGGTGCACGCCGTCGATGGTCTGCCAGCCCTGCACCGGGCTCGCCGTGTGGACCTTCACACCCAGCGCACGCGCCTTCTTCATCAGCCCGAAGGTGAATTTGAGCGGATGGATGCCCACGCCTTCGGATTCGAACAGGGCGCCTGCGGTCTCGCGCTCGTCGCAGTAGTCGCGCCGCACTTCCTCGGCGGTGAGCATGCGCGTGTCGTAGCCGAATTGCTCGCGCATCACGCGCGCCTCGGCCGCGAGGCCGGCGAGCTTCTCGGGCCGGTGCGCGAGGTAGAGGTGGCCGCCGTCGAAGGCATCGCAGTCGATCTGCGTCGTCAGGTGCCTGAAGTTCTCGAAGCCGCTGCGGATCTCGGCGTCGAGCTGCCTGGCCACGTCGAGGCCCCAGCGCCGGATCCACTGCGAGCGCTTGAGCCGGCCGCTGGCGTTCTGGCCCTGGCCGCCGCTGCGGCTCGAGCAGCCCCACGAGGCCTGGTTGGCTTCCAGCACGGTGGCCTGGATGCCGTGCTCCTGCGCCAGGTAGAGCGCAGTCGACATGCCGGTGGCGCCCGATCCGATGACCGCGACGTCGACATCGATATCGCACGCGACCGGGCCGTCGTCCTGGGGTGGCGTGCCGGCGCTGGCCACCCACCAAGTCGGCGCGTAGGCGCGGCCGGCGCCCGGGTCGGGGGCCACCAGCGGGTCGTAGCGCGGGTCGTAGGGCTTGCGCGCGGGCGCGGCTTGCCCCTGAGTGCTGAACTGCGCGGTGCCGGTCATCGTCATGGAGGCTCCCTGCGAATTACCTGGCCGCAGGCAGGTTGGGGCGCGCCTTGCGGAATGCGTTCTTGAGGGCGATCTTTCCGTCCTTGAAGCTGAAGATGTCCACGCCGTCGGCCTCGATGCGGCTGCCGTCGGCGGCCGTGCCGGTGAAGGTCCATTGCGAGGTGCCGAAATCGCCCGTGACGAAGTGCCGGCCGTTGATCCACTGCGCATCGGGCACGGCCTGCCAGGCAGCCGCGAAGGCGCGGCGCACGGCTTCGGTGCCGCTGTGGCGGGCGCCGCAGGCGTCGGGGCCGGCAGCGGCCTGGAACACGCAGTCCTCGCTCATGAAGCTCATCAGCGCATCGATGTCGTGGCGGTTCCAGGCGTCGCTGAAGGCCTCGAGGGTGGCGGTGGTCACGGTCACGCGGAACTCCTGTCCTTGTTCATGCAATGCTCGAAGCGTAGAGAGCCCGCGCGCGCAGCGATAGGGCCAGATGCGGGGATTCGACCGAGCCAGTGCGCCGCCCTAAACTGCGATGCACCATGCCGAACCCCCGATCCATCCAGTGGGCGCAGCTCTTCGCGCTGCCCGAGCAGACCGGCCTGCCCCTGCAGGGCCGGCTGCGCGCCGCGGTGGTGCAGGCCATCCTCGAAGACCGCCTGAGTCCCGGCGCGCCCTTACCCTCGTCGCGGGAACTGGCGGCCCTGCTTGGCCTGAGCCGCAACACCGTGACTTCGGCCTACCTGCAGCTGATGGATGAAGGCTTTCTGGAGGCGCGACCGCGCAGCGGCGTGTTCGTGGCGCCCAACGCGCGGCCGCTCTCGGCCGCGCTGGCCGAGCCGCTGGTGGGGCGCAGCGGCCAGTCGGGCCAGCCGCCGGAATGGTCGGCGCGCGTGCTGCGCTCGCTGATCGACCGGCCCACGCTGTCCAAGCCCGACCAGTGGCGCGACTATCCGTACCCCTTCGTCTACGGCACCTACGATCCGCAGCTTTTTCCGACCGAGGATTTCCGCGAATGCTGCGCACGCAGCCTCGCGCGCTCGCAGCTGCCGCACTGGACGCCCGACTTCGAGACCGACGATGTGCCGGACCTGATCGAGCAGATCCGCACCCGCTTGCTGCCCAAGCGCGGCGTGTTCGCGTTGAAGGAAGAGATCCTGGTCACGCTCGGCGCGCAGCATGCCTACTACCTGCTGGCCGATGCGCTGTTCGACGAGCACACGCGCGTCGGGTTGGAGGAGCCGGGCCATCCGCATGCGCGCAACAGCTTCGCGCTGCGCAACCCGAAGTGGGTCGAGATCGACGTCGACGAAGAGGGCCTAGTGGTCGATGCGCTGCCGGCCGCCGACTACCTGTTCTGTACCCCCTCGCACCAGAGCCCGACGACGGCCACGCTGAGCCTGGAGCGCCGCCAGTGGCTGCTGCGCAAGGCCGAGCTGCAGGACTTCGTGATCATCGAGGACGACTACGAGGCCGAGAATCTCTACGAGGGCACGCCGATGCCGGCCCTGAAGAGCCTGGACAAGACCGGCCGCGTGATCTACGTCGGCTCGGTGTCCAAGAGCCTGTCGCCGGCGCTGCGCCTGGGCTTCATCGTCGCCCCGCGGGCGCTCATCAAGGAACTGCGTTTGATCCGCCATGCGATGGTGCGGCATCCGAGCGCATTCCTGCAGCATGCCTATGCGCTCTTCCTGTCGCTGGGTCACCACGAGTCGCATGCGCGGCGCGTCAACCATGCGATGCAGGAGCGGCTGGCGCTGGCGGCGCAGGCGCTGCGCGACCACCTGCCGGATTTCGAGTTCACGCTGCCCTCGGGCGGCGCCTCGATCTGGGTGCAGGCGCCGACCTGGGTCGATGCCTCAGAGCTGGCGCTGATGGCGCGCAGCCACGGCGTGCTGATCGAGGCCGGCGACGTGTTCTTCGCCAAGCCGCCGTATCCGTGCCCCTTCTTCCGGCTGCGCCTGTCATCGATCGCGGCGGCGCAGATTCCGGCCGGGATTCGGGCGTTGGGGATGGCGGTGGAGGAGTTGGCGCAGGCGCGCGGCGAGGCGCGCAGCGCGAAGTCCAGGCCGCACTGACGCACCTCCCCCGTGCGCGCCGCACCAGAACAAGGGTAAGTCCCAGTCCACTGGCTCCATGCCGGCGCCAGTGCTGGTACTTACTGGCCGGGGGCGATGGGTGCAAAGTCCGATCGAGATTCACCACCCTGGAGAAACAAATGACCATGCCCCGGCGCCTCACCCTGCAATGCGCAGCCCTCGCGACAGCACTCCTGTGCGGCGGCTCCTTCGCCCAGACCAAGGAACTCACCTTCGCGCACCAGGACATGCTGGTGCCGCTGCGCCTGGTGATGGAATCCGGCGAGGTCGAGAAAGCCACCGGCTACAAGATCAACTGGCGCATGTTCGCAGGCGGCGGCGACGTGATCCGCGCCATGGCTTCGGGCGACGTGCAGATGGGCGAGACCGGCTCCAGCCCGCTCACCGCCGCAGCCAGCCAGGGCCAGGACATCAAGCTGTTCTGGATCTCGGCCGACATCGCCGACGCCGAGGCGCTGGTCGCGCGCAACGGCAGCAACATCAACAGCATGAAGGACCTGGCCGGCAAGAAGGTGGCGACGCCTTTCGTGTCGACGGCGCACTACCAGCTGATGGCCGCGATGAAGATGGACGGCGTGGACGCCAAGAGCGTCAACGTGATGAACATGCGCCCGCCCGAGATTGCGGCGGCCTGGGAGCGCGGCGACATCGACGCCACCTTCATCTGGGATCCGGTGCTCTCGAAGATCAAGTCCAACGGCAAGACCATCGCCACCTCGGGCAGCATCGGCAAGCGCGGCGCGCCGACCTTCGAAGGCATCGTGGTCAACGCCAAATGGGCGGCCGCCAACGAACCCTTCATGATCGCTTTCGTGAAGGCACTCAACCGCGCCAACGAGGAATACAAGGCCACCGGCAAGAGCTGGAAACCCGATTCGCCGCAGATCAGGGCCATGGCCAAGTGGACCAAGGCCGATCCGAAGGATGTATCTTCGGTGATGTCGCTTTACAGCTTCCCGACCATGGCCGAGCAGGTATCGCCCACCTGGCTGGGCGGCGGCGCCGCCAAGGCCATGGCCGGCACGGCAGCCTTCCTGAAGGAGCAAGGCCGCGTGCAGGAAGTGAAGCCCGACTACAGCGCCTACGTGACCACGACTTACGTCGACAAGGCGATGGGAAAGTAAGGCTGATCCGATGCCCACGCTCGACATCCGCGACCTCACGGTCAACTACGCCGTCAAGGGCGGCACGCTGCAGGCGCTGGCGCCCGTGAACCTGGAGATGCACGACGGCGATTTCGTCGTCGCGCTCGGCGCCTCGGGCTGCGGCAAGACCACGCTGCTCAACAGCATCGCCGGCTTCCTGCCCCCGTCCACCGGCGAGATCCTGCTCGACGGCCGGCCCGTGGTCGGCCCCGGCGCCGATCGCGGCGTGGTGTTTCAGAAACATGCGCTCATGCCCTGGCTCAACGTGCGAGACAACGTCGCGCTGGGCCTGCGCCTGGCCGGCATGGGCAAGGCGGAACGCGACCGCATCGCCGAAGAGAAGCTGGCGCTGGTCGGCCTGCAGCAGTACGCCGGCCGCGCCGTCTACGAACTCTCTGGCGGCATGCAGCAGCGCGTGGGCATTGCGCGCGCGCTTGCGAGCGACCCGGCCGTGCTGCTGATGGACGAGCCCATGGGCGCGCTCGATGCCTTCACGCGCGAGCAGGTGCAGGAGATCCTGCTCAAGGCCTGGTCCAAGTCGAACAAGATGGTGTTCTTCATCACCCACTCGGTGGAGGAGGCGCTGTTCCTGGCCACGCGGCTGATCGTGATGAGCCCGAGCCCGGGCCGCATCTCGCATGTCTACGACGACGTGCCCTTCTCGCGCCAGTTCCTCTCGCATGGCAATTCGCGCAAGGTGAAGTCCGAGCCCGAATTCATCCGCATGCGCGAAGAGGTCTTGGCGATCGTCCATCATCGGGAGGCCGCCCATGCCTGATGTCGGCATCGCTTCGCCCGTCGCCATGACGCCACCCGCCAACAGCCCTGCGCAGCCGGCCGTCGTCGCCGGCACGGCCAAGGGCGCCGCCAAGCTCAAGACCAGCGCCTTCAAGGTGCCGGGCGAAGGCTCGAGCGCGACCATCAGCGTGATCACCGTGGTGGCGCTGCTGGTGTTGTGGTTCGTGGTCACCAACATGGGCTGGGTCAAGCCGCTGTTCCTGCCTTCGCCGCAGGCGGTGTTCCAGCAGTTCCACGAATACATCACCGGCCAGGCCAACGACAAGCCGCTGTGGCAGCACTTCCTGGCCAGCATGTTCCGCGTGTTCTCGGCCTTTCTGCTGGCCTGCGTGACGGCGATTCCGATCGGCATCGCGATGGGCATGAGCCGCGTGGCGCGCGGCATCTTCGATCCGCCGCTGGAGTTCTACCGGCCGCTGCCTCCGCTGGCCTACCTGCCGCTCATCATCATCTGGTTCGGCATCGACGAGCTGCCGAAGGTGCTGCTCATTTTCCTGAGCTGCTTCGCGCCGCTGGCGCTGGCCGCGCGCTCGGGCATGCGCAGCGCGTCGCAGGAGCAGATCAATGCCGCGTATTCGATGGGCGCCAGCTACATGCAGGTGATCCGCCATGTGATCCTGCCCTCGGCGCTGCCCGACATCCTGATCGGCATGCGCATCGCCATCGGCTTCGGCTGGACCACGCTGGTGGCGGCCGAGATGGTGGCCGCCAACATGGGCCTGGGGCAGATGGTGCTCAACGCATCGAACTTCCTGCGCACCGACATCGTGATCATGGGCATCATCGTGATCGGCGTGGTGGCCTATCTGTTCGACCTGCTGATGCGCTGGCTCGAGCGCCGGCTGGTACCGTGGAAGGGGCGCATGTAGCGGGCAGGGATTCGGCTGCCCTGGAAGCGAGGGCTGAAGAGTGACGGTTCGACGATTCGACGTCTGCAACGGCGATGCCGACGGCTTGTGCGCCGCCGTGCAATGGCGGCTGCACGAGCCCGCGCCCGCAGCGCTGCTGACCGGCCTGAAGCGCGAGATCGCGCTCGTCGCGCGCGTGCAGGCGAAGGCCGGCGACGAGCTCACCGTCTTCGACCTGTCCATGCGGCCGAACCGAGATGCGCTGCTGCATCTGCTCGACGCCGGCGTGCGCGTGCGCTACTTCGACCATCACGTGGTGGAGGACATGCCTGTGCACCCGCTGCTCGAGCCGCACGTCGACACCGCCACCGATGTCTGCACCAGCCTGCTCGTCGATCGCCACCTCCGCGGCGCCTTCCGGCCCTGGGCGCTGGTGGGCATCTACGGCGACAACCTGGCCGAGGTCGCCGACCGGCTGGCGCTCGATTCGAATGTCGACGCCGGCGATTGCGCGCTGCTGCGGCGGCTCGGGGAAGCGATCAACTACAACGCCTACGGCGACGAGGAGCGTGATGTGCTCATCGCGCCGCGCGAGCTGCACGCGATCATGCTGCGCTACCGCGACCCGCGCGACATGCTGGCCTACGAGGCGGTGGTCGACGAGATCGACGCACAGCGCCACAGCGATCTGCAGCAGGCGCTTGCCGTTGCCCCGCTGTGGGAAGACGCGGGCGCCAGTGTGTGCGTGCTGCCCGATGCGCCCTGGAGCCGGCGCGTGCTCGGCTGCATCGCCAACGAGCTCGCCAACGCCGAGCCGCAGCGTGCCCATGCCGTGCTCAAGCCGCAGGGCAATGCCTATGCCGTCAGCGTGCGCGCGCCGCTGGCCTCGCCGGCGGGCGCCCACGCGCTGTGCAGCCGCTTCGGCGGCGGCGGGCGGGCGCGGGCGGCCGGCATCGACGGGCTCGCGCACGACGAACTGGAGCGCTTCGTCAGCGCCTTCGCGTGCGCTCGCTGGGGTGTGGCACCCGGCGCCTGATGCGCATCGAGCGGCTCGGACAAGCGCGTGCGTCGCGTCTGACGCAAGATGCAGGACGCAATCAGGAGCGAACCATGGAACCTCAGGCCTCGACCCGTTCGATCAGCGCGCCCGCGCTGCCGCTGCAGGCGATCAGCGAGGAAGTGCTGCTCGAGAAGTACGCCAAGGGCAGTGAACGCAGCATCGACGACGTTCGCCGCCGCGTCGCGCGTGCGCTGGCGCAGGCCGAGCCGCCAGAGGCGCGCGCGCAGTGGGAAGCGCGCTTCCTGCAGGCCTTGCAGGACGGCTTCGTGCCCGCGGGGCGCATCAACTCGGCGGCAGGCACGGCGCTGTCTGCCACGCTGATCAACTGCTTCGTGCAGCCGGTCGGCGACTCGATCGCGCGGGAAGAGGAAGGCTATCCGGGCATCTACACCGCGCTCACTGAGGCCGCCGAGACCATGCGCCGCGGCGGCGGCGTCGGCTACGACTTCTCGCGCATCCGGCCGCGCGGCGCCTGGGTCGGCAGCACGCAGTCGAGCGCCTCGGGGCCGGTGTCGTACATGCGGGTGTTCGACCGCTCCTGCGAGACGGTGGAGTCGGCCGGCGCGCGCCGCGGCGCGCAGATGGGCGTGCTGCGCTGCGACCATCCGGACATCGACGAGTTCGTGCATGCCAAGGACCAGGGCGACCTGGCGAACTTCAACATCTCGGTGGGACTGACCGATGCCTTCATGCAGGCCGTGCAGGACGACCGGCCGGTCGATCTGGTGCACCGCGCGGCGCCCGGCCCGCGGCAGAAGGCCGGCGGCGCCTACCAGCGCGATGACGGCCTGTGGGTCTACCGCACGCTGCCGGCGCGCGAACTGTGGGAACAGATCATGCGGTCGACCTACGACCATGCCGAGCCCGGCGTGCTGTTCCTCGACCGCATCAACGCCGACAACAACCTCTCGTACTGCGAAACCATCGCCGCCACCAACCCCTGCGGCGAGCAGCCCTTGCCGCCCTACGGCTGCTGCTGCCTCGGCTCGATCGACCTGACGCGCTTCGTGCATGACCCCTTCGAGCCGGCCGCGCGTTTCGACGAAGAGGCCTTCGCGCGCCTGGCGCGCATGGCGGTGCGCATGCTCGACAACGTGCTCGACATCAGCGTCTGGCCGCTCGAGCGCCAGCGCGAGGAGGCATTCAGCAAGCGCCGCATCGGCCTCGGCTTCACCGGCCTGGGCGATGCGCTGGTGATGCTGAACCTGCGCTACGACAGCGCCGCCGCGCGCGCCGCGGCGCGCCGCATCGCCGAAGTGCTGCGCGATGCGGCCTACGAAGCGTCTGCAGACCTGGCGGCCGAGCGCGGCGCCTTCCCGCTCTTCAACGCCGACCTCTACCTGCGCCGCGGCACCTTCGCCTCGCGCCTGCCGGCGCCGCTGAAGGAGCGCGTCCGCGCGGCAGGCCTGCGCAACTCGCACCTACTGTCCATCGCGCCGACCGGCACCATCAGCCTGGCCTTTGCCGACAACGCGAGCAACGGCGTCGAGCCGGCGTTCTCGTGGACCTACACGCGCCGCAAGCGCAGCGCCGAAGGCACCTTCGAAGAACACGTGGTTGAAGACCATGCCTGGCGGCTGTACCGGCATCTGAAGGGCGAGCAGGCGCCGCTCACCGAGGCCTTCGTCACCGCGCTGCAGATGAGCGCGCAGGCGCACGAGGAGATGGTCGCGGCGGTGGCGCCTTACGTCGATACCGGCATCTCGAAGACCGTCAATGTGCCGGCCGACTATCCGTACGCGGATTTCCAGGACCTGTACCTGCGGGCCTGGAAGTCCGGCCTGAAGGGCCTGGCGACCTACCGGCCCAACGCGGTGCTCGGTGCGGTGCTCAGCGTCGATGCCGTCGCCGCCGCGAAGATGCAGGAAGGGCCGGCAGCGCTCGAGGCCCCGCACCTGAACCAGCGCCTCGCGCTCGAACGCATGCCGCGGCCGGTGCTGGCCTCGCTGCGCTGGCCCGGGCGCCCGGAGCTGCCCGGCGGCAATGCGGCCTGGACCTACATGGTCCGGCTTCCCTTCGGCGAGTTCGCGCTCTTCATCGGCGAGCTGCCCGAGGAGGGCAAGCCCGCGCCCTTCGAGGTGTGGATCAACGGCGCCGAACAGCCGCGCGGGCTCGGCGCGCTGGCCAAGACCGTGTCGATGGACCTGCGCGCCAAGGACGCGGCCTGGGTGCGCCTGAAGCTCGATGCGATGGCCACGGTGCAGGAAGAGCACGCGTTCGAGATGCCCTTTCCGCCGCATGGCGAGATGCGCCGCTTTCCCGGCGTGGTGGCGGCCACCGCCGCGGTGATCCGCTGGCGCTGCGAGCAATTGGGCCTATGGGATCAGGGCGAATCCGCACCGACGCCCGTGATCGACGCGATGTTCAGCCGCGAGGAGCCGCAGACCGGCCCGAACGGCACGCTCGCCTGGTCGGTCGACGTGCACAACCCGGCCAGCGACGAAGCCTTCGCGCTGACGCTCAAGGAGGTGCTGGTGCCGGACGGGCAGGGCGGCACGGTCACCCGGCCCTGCGCGCTGGGGCTTTCGGGCAACTGCCCGCGCGCGATGGACGGGCTCGCGCGCGTGCTCTCGCTCGACATGCGCGTGCTCGACCCGGCATGGATCGGCATGAAGCTGCGCAAGCTCCTGAACTACGCCGAACCGCTGGGCCACTTCATGGCTTTCGTGCCGGGCCTGCCGCACGGCCAGCAGCGGCAGCAGATCTGGCCCTCGACGGTGGCCTACCTGGCGCGGCTGATCATCCACCGCTACGCGATGCTCGGCGTGCTGGACGAAGCGGGCTATCCGCTTCAGGAGATGGGCATCCTGCAGCTGCCGGCGTTCACGCTCACGCAGGCCGAGCCGATGGCCGGCGCGCGCTGCCCGGAGTGCGGCAACGCGACGATGATCCAGAAGGACGGCTGCGACTTCTGTACCGCCTGCGGCCACATCGGCAGCTGCGGTTAGTCCCGCTTGGGAATGCCCAGGCCCCGCGCGACGGCCGGACGCGCCAGGAACATCTCCAGCGCCCGCGTGACCTGCGGGAAGTTCCGGATCTCAACCAGGTCCGCCGCCTCGTAGAAACCGATCAGGTTGCGCACCCAGGGGAAGGTGGCGATGTCGGCGATGGTGTAGGCATCGCCCATGATCCAGCTGCGGCCTGCGAGCCGCCCCTCGAGCACGCCCAGCAGGCGCTTGGCCTCCTCGACGTAGCGGTCGCGCGGGCGCTTGTCTTCGTAGTCCTTGCCGGCGAACTTGTTGAAGAAGCCGAGCTGGCCGAACATCGGGCCGATGCCGCCCATCTGGAACATCAGCCACTGGATGGTTTCCCAGCGGCCGGCCGCGTCCTTCGGCATCAGCTGGCCGGTCTTGTCCGCGAGGTAGAGCAGGATCGCGCCCGATTCGAACAGGGGCAGCGGCTTGCCGCCGGGGCCGTCGGGATCGAGGATGGCCGGGATCTTGTTGTTGGGACTCAGTGAGAGGAACTCGCTCGACATCTGGTCGTTCGCCGAGAAGTTGACCAGATGCGGCTCGTAGGGCAGGCCCGTCTCTTCGAGCATGATCGAGACCTTGACGCCGTTGGGCGTCGGCAGCGAATAGAGCTGCAGTCGGTCGGGATGCCGGGCGGGCCATTTCTTGGTGATCGGAAAAGCCGACAGATCGTTCATGGTGTTGTGTGTCCTCGATGCCGTGGGTGGCTGAAGGCGGGATTCTGCCTTCGGCCGGCGGTTCAGGAGAAGGTCGATGCCCAGCGCTCGGCCATCGCCGGGGAGTTGAAGCAGGTGGTGTCGCGCGTCGTACTGCACACCGCCCGTTCGAGCAGCTGGATGTCGGCCTCGTGCTGGCGCGCGACGTGCGGGTCCTCGAAGAAGATGGCCATCTGGCAGCGGCGGTCGAGCACCAGCTCGGCGATCTGTGCATCGCCGCCCAGCGGGCCGCTGAGATAGCGCTGGACCCAGGGCTGGTCCCGGGGCCAGCCGCGCGACCAGGCCATGTCGTTGAGCCGGCCGCCCGTGGTGCCGGTGCCGACGCGCGCCTTGAACCTGGACAACAGGTCGAAGTGCGCCGCGGCGAATTCGACCATGCGGTCCTTCAAGGCATCGTGCGCAATCAGGGCGACCGTCTGCGCGTCGATCGCCGAGAGCCGTTGTTCTCGATCCGAAGCCAGGCCTGCTTGCGCGAGCTCCACTGCCACCCATTCGGCCGCGCCTGCGACCGTGGAAACGAAGGGCTTGCCGTGGACGACACACTGGCGCTTGAGCGCCAGCGCCTCCGGGTACAGCGATGACGGATCGACGGGATCGATCAGGTAGATCACGCCGTCGAGCTCGCTGGCGGTGGCGAGACCGCCCGCGATGTGCGATACCAGCCGCATCACGCCGCCGTCCCGGCCGTCGGGATAGCGCACCAGGCGCTCGTATCCGGCCAGCAGGCCCTGGCGCATCAGCGCATCGTAGGTGCCGCCGACCGCGTGCAGCTCGAGCTGCAGCGTGCGTATGCCCTCGTCGCTGGCAGCGGCCCAGTGGGCCAGCCCGGCGCTCGCGTCGCGGCGATGCAGTCTGCTGGCGATCAACCCGAAGCGCATGGCGGTCTCTCCTGTATGTTCGACATGGCGCTTCCATGCCCAAGTCATTATCGTGAGCTCTCCTCACCCGCACACCATGCTCTTCTCGACCGACCGCCATGAACCGCTGAGCCTGATCGCCTGGGACGAAGCGCTGGTGCGCGAAACGATCGCGCAGATCGTGAGCGAGACGGAAGCCCGCTTCACTCCCCAACTGCTGTGGCCGACCCATCCCAACGACAGCGCCCGGGCTGCCCCTTCCTACATGCTCTATTGGGGCGCCTGCGGCGTGTTCTGGGCCCTTCGCTACCTGGAGGCGCGCGGCGCATGCCGGCTGCAGGGCGACTACGCGCCCTTCGTTCATCCGCTGTTGGAGCCGAACCGGAAGGCGATGGGGCACCGCGACTCGTCGGCCTTCGGCAGCTACCTGATGGGCGACACGGGCATTCAGCTGCTGCGCTACTGGAACGAGCCGTCCGGTGAGACGGCCGACGAGCTGGCCAGGCTCATCGAGCAGACGATGGACCATCCCGCGCGCGAACTCATGTGGGGTGCGCCGGGCACGCTGCTCGCCGCGCTTTTTCTCCACCAGCGCACTGGCGATGCGCGATGGGCCGGGCTCTACCAGGCAACGGCGCGCAAGCTCTGGTCGCAACTCGAAGGCTCGCCGGCCTTCGGGTGCCGCTACTGGACCCAGGACCTGTACGGCGGAAGACACACCTTCCTCGACGCGGTGCACGGCTTCGTCGCGACCGCGGCGGTGCTCGTCCAGGGGCGGCATCTGCTGGAGGGGGACGAATGGGCCGCGTGGCAGCAGTGCATCGCCGACACCGTGCGGCAGACCGCGGAACGAGACGGCCCGCATGCCAACTGGCGGCCGAAGCTGGACTCCGCGCCGCTCAGGGAGTCGGCCACGAAGCTCGTCCAGTTCTGCCACGGCGCGCCCGGTTTCGCCATCTGTCTCGCGGACTTTCCCGACGCCTCGCTGGACGACCTGCTCCTGGCCGCCGGTGAAACGACCTGGGCCGCCAGTCCGCTGCGCAAGGGCTCCAACCTGTGCCACGGAACGGGCGGCAACGGCTACGCCTTTCTCAAGCTCTACCGCCGCTTCGGCGACGCGCGATGGCTGGAGCGCGCACGTGCATTCGCCATGCACGGCATCCGGCAGACCGACGCCGATCTCGCGAAGTTCGGCCATCTGCGCTACTCGCTCTGGACCGGCGACCTGGGCTTCGCGATCTACCTGTGGGATTGCATCGAAGGCACCGAGCGCTTTCCCACGCTCGACGTGTTCTTCGCGGGCGCGTGAGCGGCCTTGTGGCATCCTGTCATTGCATGAATCCCTCCGTCAAAGCCGGCCGGCGCCCGGCACGCACCGAGCGGGAAGTCCGCGTCGACCTTGCCGCCGCCTATCGCATGGCCGCGCAGAACGGCTGGGACGACACCGTCTACACCCACCTGTCGGCCAGCGTGCCCGGCGAGCCGGGCCACTACCTGCTGAACCCCTTCGGTGCGACCTTCGACGAGATCAGCGCATCGAGCCTGGTCAAGGTGAACGTGCGCGGCGAGGTGGTCGACGGTTCGGGAGCCCGCGTCAACCCGAGCGGCTTCGCGATCCACGGCGCGGTGCACGCGGCGCGGCCCGAGGTCGAATGCGTGATTCACCTGCACACGCCATGGGGCGTGGCCTTGTCGATGCTGCCGAACGGATTGCAGCCGACCTCGCAGTACGCGATGCGGCTGCACCGGCGGCTCGGCCGTCATGCCTATGAAGGGCTGGCGCTGGGCGTCCATGAACAGCGGCGCCTCGTCGCGGATCTTGGTGCGCTCGACGGCCTGATCCTCGACAACCACGGCACGCTGGTCGTGGGCCGCACCGTCGCCGAGGCCTGGATGCTCATGCATCTGCTGGAGCGCGCCGCGCAAGCGCAACTGCGCGCGATGGCGGCCGCGGGCGGCGCCGTGCGCGTGGTCAGCGATGAACTCGCCGCACGCACCCATGGTGAATGGGTCGGCGACGGCAGCGAGTGGGACGGCGACGTGGAGTGGCCGGCCCTGCTGCGACGGCTCGACCGCGCCTCGCCCGGTTATCGTGATTGACTGACTGAACGATTCACTCTGGAGAACAAGCATGCCAACCATTCGCGTCGAACTGTTCGAGGGCCGTACCGTTGAGCAGAAGCGTGCGCTCGCGCAGGCCCTGACCGAAGCCACCGTGCGCACCCTGGGCGGCTCTCCCGACGCCGTCGACATCCTGTTCTATGACATCGCGAAGCACGACTGGGCCACCGGCGGCAGGCTCTGGAGCGAGCCCGCGCCGCCGCCGGCCTAGGGCCGCGCCTGCAGCGGCCGCTCGTCCAGGTGCAGATCGGCCACTTCGCCGCCGCGCCCGATCAGCCACGCGCACAGTGCCGACACCGCACCCGCGAACAGCACGTACATGCAGATCTGCCAGGGCGCGCCGCCGCCCGACTTGAGCAGCGCGGTGGCGACGATCGGCGTGATGCCCGATGCGAAGATGCCGGAGAACTGGTAGACGAAGGAGATGCCGGTGTAGCGCACCTTGGCGTCGAAGAGGTCGCAGAAGAGCGCAGCCTCCGGCCCGTACACCGACGCGTAGAGGATGCCGAAGGGGACGATGATCGCGAGCCAGACCAGGAACACGTTGCCGCCGCTGTGCGTCATGAGCCAGAAGCCCGGGAAGGCGGCGACGGCCGTGATCAGCGAGCCCCACATGTAGACCCTGGGCCGCCCGAGGCGGTCGGACAGGCGGCCGAAGAAGGGGATGGTGAAGATCATCACCACCGCCGCGGCCATCACGCCCACCAGCGCCTCGGTGCGGCTGATCTTGATCGTGCTCGTCAGGTAGTTGATCGAGAACACGCCGAAGATGTTGAAGAACACGCCGTCGATGTAGCGCGCGCCCATGCCCTTCAACACATTGCCCGGATAGCGCCGGATCATGTCCATGAAGGGAATGCGCAGCTCGGCATTGCGCGCCTTCACGGCCGCGAACTCCGGCGTCTCCTGCACGTGCAGGCGGATGTACATGCCCACCGCCACCATCACGCCCGAGATCAGGAAGGCGATGCGCCAGCCCCAGGCAAGGAACTGCTCGTCCGTCAGCAGAAAGGACAGCAGCGCCACCACGCCCGAGGCCATGCACAGCCCGATGGCCAGCCCGATCTGCGGCAGCGAGGCATAGAAGCCGCGCTTGCTCTTCGGCGCGTACTCGTAGGCCATCAGCACCGCGCCGCCCCATTCGCCGCCGAGGCCGATGCCCTGCGCGATGCGCAGCAGCAGCAGCAGGATGGGCGCGGCGATGCCGATCTGCGCATAGGTCGGCACCAGCCCGATCAGGAAGGTGGCCACGCCCATGATCATCAGCGTGATGATCAGCATGCTCTTGCGCCCGATCTTGTCGCCGAAGTGGCCGAAGATCACGCCGCCCAGCGGCCTTGTCACGAAGCCCACCGCGAAGGTGGTGTAGGCCAGCAGGGTCGACACCACCGGATCGCTGCCCGGAAAGTAGAGCTTGTTGAAGACGATGCCGGCCACCACGCCGTAGAGGAAGAAGTCGTACCACTCGATGCTCGCGCCCACCAGCGCCGAAACCACCACCTTTCGAATCGCCTTTTCGTCATTCGTCGCACTCATGTGTTTGTCTCCAATGAGGTGTCGTTGTGGATGCTGCGGAAGAAACTCAGCGGGCGTTGCGGGCGTCCTCGCGTATCAGGTCGACGGCCTTCTCGGCCATCATCACGGCCGGTGCGTTGGTGTTGCCCGAGACCAGCGTGGGCATGGCCGAGCAGTCGACGACGCGCAGGCCGCCGACGCCATGCACGCGCAACCGCGCATCGACCACCGCCAGCGCATCGCTGCCCATGCGGCAGGTGCCGGTGGGGTGGAAGATGGTGGCGCCGTTGTTGCGGCAGAACTCGAGCAGCTCGGCATCGCTCGCCGCATCGGGCCCGGGCTTGACCTCGCGCTTCACGTAGGGCCGCATCGCGGGCGAAGCGGCGATGGCGCGCGCCGACTTCACGCCTGCCACCGCGGTCGCGCGGTCGAGCTCGGTCGCGAGGTAGTTGGGCTGCATCTCGGGCGGCTCGGCCGGGTCGAGCGAGCGGATGCGGATATGGCCGCGCGACTCCGGCCGCAGCTGGCAGATCGAGAGCGTGAAGCCCGAGTACGGATGCACCTTGCCGCCGGCCATGTCGGCCGACAGCGTGGCCACGTGGAACTGGATGTCGGGCGTGCTCGCCACCGGCCGGCCTTGCCGATCGGTGAGCGCGCGCATGAAGCAGCCACCCTGGTTGATGCCGATCGCCAGCGCGCCGGTGCGGTGCAGCAGCCATTCGATGCCGAGCTTGGCTTGGCCGACCCAGGAGTTGAGCTGGTCGTTGGTGGTGATCGGTTTCGTGCATTCGTAGCCGAGGCGGATCTGCAGATGGTCCTGCAGGTTCTCGCCCACGCCCGGCAGCGCCTGCACGACCGGGACGCCGCGCTGTTCGAGCAGCGCGCGCGGGCCGATGCCCGAGAGCTGCAGCAGCTGCGGCGACTGGATGGCGCCGGCGGACAACAGCACCTCGGCGCGGCAGCGCGCGGTCTTCGTCGCGCCGCCTTGAAGGTAGCGCACGCCGGCGGCGCGCCGGCCTTCGAACACCAGGCCCGTGGCCAGCGCGTCGGTTTCGATGCGCAGGTTCGATCTGTTCTTCGCTGGCGCGAGATAGGCCTTGGCCGTGCTGCAGCGCCAGCCCTTGTGCGTGGTGAGCTGGTAGTAGCCGGCGCCTACCTGTTCGGCGCCGTTGAAGTCTTCGGTGCGCTTCACGCTGATCGGGCCGATCTGCTGTGCGCCGTCGATGAAGGCCTCGATCAGCTCATGCTTGGCGCCGATGTCCGACACCTTGAGCGGACCGTCGGCGCCGTGGAAGGCATCGGCGCCGCGCTGGTTGCCTTCGGACTTGATGAAGTAGGGCAGCACGTCCTCGTAGCCCCAGCCTGGGTTGCCGAGCGCGGCCCAGTGGTCGTAGTCCTCGCGCTGGCCGCGGATGTAGATCAGGCCGTTGATCGCGCTCGAACCGCCCAGCGTCTTGCCGCGCGGCCAGTAGATGCGCCGTCCGTTCATGTTCGGATCGGGGTCGGTCTCGAAGCGCCAGTTGTAGGTGGGGCTCCACATCGTCTTGCCATAGCCGATGGGCAGGTGGATCCACAGCGACCTGTCGGGCGGCCCGGCCTCCAGCAGCAGCACGCGCGCCGCCGGGTCTTCGCTCAGCCGCCCGGCCAGCACGCAGCCGGCCGAGCCGGCGCCCACGACGATGTAATCGAACTCTTCTTCAACGGGCATTCGGGCATCCGGGCAGTGGAACAATCGCTTCGGCCGCCCGATGCTAGGCGATCGATTTTCGGAACGCAACGTTCCACTTTAGAGGTTTACCCGTATGACGCGTCCTGCGCGCACTGCTGCTGCCAAGGTTTCGAAGGCTCCCGTGCCTGCTGTGGAAGAGACCGCTTCAGGCTCTTCGGCCGAGCGGAGCCTTCGCCTCTTGGCTTTGTTGGCCAACGAAGGCCGGGCCTTGTCGCTGGCCGATCTGGCCGCGCAGCTGTCGCTGCCCAAGGGCACCGCGCATCGCATCTGCACGCAACTGCTGGCCACCGGTTTTCTGGCGCGCGACGTCGACGAGCGCTCGTTCAGCGTCGGGCCGGCGCTGCGGCAACTGGCCTTCGACACGCTGAACCATGGCGTGGTGCGCGGCCTCAGGCACGAGGTGTTGTCGGAACTGGTGCGGCAAGTGGGCGAGACCTGCAACTTCACGACCCTCGACGGCGCGCAGGTGCTTTATCTCGACCGCGTCGAAGCGCAATGGCCGCTGCGGCTGACGCTCGATGTGGGCTCGCATGTGCCGCTGCATTGCACGGCGAGCGGCAAGTTGTTTCTTGCGCAAATGCCGAAGAAGGAACGCGACGCGCTGATCGACCAGATCACGCTGACGCGCATGACGGCCAACAGCATCACCGACCCCGGCAAGCTTCGCGCCGAGTGCGATGCGATCGCCAAGCGCGGCTATTCGAGCGACCGCGAGGAGTTCATTGCAGGGCTGGTGGCGGTGGCGGTGCCGGTGCTGGATGCAGCAGGCCAGGTGCGCGCGGCGATCGCGGTGCATGCGCCTACGGCGCGGATGACGATGGAGGATGCGGTGAAGAGGATCGGGGCGTTGAAGGAGGCGGCTGCGCGGATGACGGGGTTGCTTTGAGGCACTGGGGCAGGGCACAGCGGCGCGGCACGGCCTCTCGCTAAGATCGCGCCGTACCACGCCGCCACGCCCGACAAGGAACCTCAGTGACCATCAACCTGCAAACGCTCAAGTGCGGCGAATGCGGCAGCGGGGTGCTCGAGCGCTCCGGGCTCAACCAGTACACCTGCGCGCATTGCGGCTCGGTGTCGATCGTCGAAGACAAGGTGTCCGAGCGGCTGGAGCGGGTGCTCGAACAGGTCAAGGACGAGGCCGGGCGCCGGTTGGCGGAGGAACACTCGGCGCGCCAGCGGCACGTGGGCAAGGCGATGGCCGTCGCCGCGGCGTCGATCGCGGCGCTGGTCACGGGCGTGTTCGTGGTCACGGCCTTCATCGTCGACCGCAAGGAGCCGTCCGCAACCGGCAGGCCGGCGGTCGCCTCGACGGCGCCGCGCACGATCCCGATCGACGGGCTCAAGCTCGATGCGCCGCGCCAGGTGCTGGTGGGCGCCGGCAGCTCGGCCCGGCCCAGGCTGCTGGTGACGGTAGGCAACGAAAGCGGTACGGCGCTCGAGCGGCCGAGCGTCAAGGCGGTCTTTTACGACGGCGAAAACCGCATCGGCGAGCACAGCGAATCGGTGCCGATCGGCACGCTGGCGCCGGGCGAAACGGCGCCGCTCCTGATCGACCTGCCGAGCGACAGGAACGTCACGCGCCAGGAGCTCCAGGTGGCCTCGCTGTCCGCGCCGTACCGCAGCGTCGAAGGGCCGCGGCTCGAGTTCGCGCGCGTGCGCCTGGTGCAGCAGGAAGCCGAGGTGCGGCTGGTCGGCCGCATCTTCAATGCGCGCAAGGACACGGCGGCGCTGACCGGCGTCGAAGTGCTGGTCACGCTCTACGACGACGCCGGCGCCGTCATCGGTTTCGGCCGCGGCTTCTCGCAGGCCAGCGAGATCAAGCCGGGCGAGCGCAGCGCGGCGGAGGTGCGCATCGAGCGCTTCGGCAACCGCCAGGCGCCGATCGCGGCATGGGACTACCGCATCGACTACAACCTGAGCGAAGGGGAGCAGCAGGGCCGCAAGCGGGTGCTGAGCAGCAACCGCGTGATCCGCACGGCCGGCGCGCCGGAGGCCTTCCATCCGTCGCTGCGCCTCGGCAGCGAAGACCTGCTGGCCGACGAAGCCGAGCGCTTCGACCTGGCGCAGATCGAGCTGCTGCCGCTGGTGCCCGCGCGCAACATCACGCAGCGGCCGGTGTACCTGGCCGAGGTGGTCAACCACAGCAGCGAGGCCATCGCCCTGGCGCCAGGCGCGGTGATCTCGCGCTACGACGGCAACCGGCTCGACGGCACCACGGCCGTGGCCGGCCCGGCCTACCTCTATCCCGGCGAGCGCTTTCCCGTGCTGCTGGAGCCGCGCGACACCGACCGCATCTCGGCCACGCGCGTGGAATGGAAGCCGATGCGCCGCGCCGCCATGCCGGGGCCTCGCATGCCGCTGCAGGTGCGCGTCGAAGATACCCGCGCGGCGACGAGCAGCGTGCTGGTCAACTTCCGCCGGCGCTACAGCTACAAGTACGTCGACGTCAGCGGCACGGTGACCAACCCGGGCCAGGCCATCGTTCGCAAGGCGCGGCTGTGGGTGAGCCTGCGCGACGCCGAAGGCAGGCTCGCCGGCTTCACGCTGCTCGACAACCTGCCGGCCATCGCGCCCGGCGAGAGCGTGCCCTTCCAGGCCAAGGTCAATCAGTTCGGCCGCGATTTCGCGCGCGTGGACACGCTCTACCAGAGCGAGTAGCCCTCACTGCTCAAACAGCGGCAGCAGCTTGAGCCGCTGCACCTTGCCGGAGGGCCCCCGCGGCAGCTCGTCGACGAAGCGGTAGTGGCCCGGGGTCTTGTAGCGGCCGAGCGTGCGCGCGCAGTACTCGCGCAGCTCGTCCTCGGTGCAGGCGCTGCCTTCGCGCAGCATCACGGCAACGCCGATCTCCTGGCCGTAGTGGCGGTCGGGCACGCCCACGGCGGCGGCGTCGCGCACGGCCGGGTGCTGCAGCAGCGCCTCGTCGATCTCGCGCGGCGCGATGTTCTCGCCGCCCTTGATGATCAGTTCCTTGATGCGGCCGGTGACGAAGAAGAAGCCGTCGGCATCGCGATGCCCCAGGTCGCCGGTGCGCAGCCACCCGTCGGGCGTGAAGCTCGCGCGCGTCGCCTCTTCGTTCTTGTAGTAGCCGAGCATCACGTTGGGGCCGCGGATCACCAGCTCGCCCGTGCTGCCGTCGGGCACTTCGGCCAGCGCCGCATCGAGCACGCGCGCCTCGCAGCCGGAGGCGCGGCCCACCGAGCCCAGCTTGCGCGCGGCCGGGTCCATGGGATTCGAGAACGAGGGCGCCGCGGTTTCGGTGAGCCCCATTGTCTCGACGATGCCGATGCCGAACATCTGCTCGAAGGCGCGATGGTGCTCGGGCGGCAGCGCGGCCGAGGCCGAGCGGCAGAAGCGGATGCGCGCGGTCTGCGCCGCCGGCGGCTTCGCGCCTTCGAGCAGGTAGGAGATCATGGTCGGCACCACGTTGATCCACGTGCACTGCGTCTGCGCCGCCTGTTCCCAGAAGCGGCCCGCGGAGAACCTCGGCGGAAGCGCCAGGCTGCCGCCATGCGCGAGCGGCGCAAGCATGGTCACCGCGAAGGCGTTGATGTGATAGAGCGGCAGCACCGCCAGCACGCGGTCTTCGGGGTCGAGTTCGTGCTCGGCGCTGATGGCCTGGGCGTTGGCCGCGAGGTTGCGCTGGCTCAGCATCACGCCCTTGGGCAGGCCGGTGGTGCCGGAGGTGTACATCAGCAGGGCCACGCTGTCGGGCGCGGGTGCCGGGGCTTCCGCAGTGGCTGTGACATCGGCCTCGCCCGGCAGCGCCGCGGCATCGGGGTCGGCCACCAGCACGCTCACCGGCCGCCCGATGCCATCGAGCATGGCGCGCAGGCGCTCTTCCCATTCGGGCGCGACGCACAGCACGCGGCAGTCCGAATGCGCGAGCACGTAGCGCATCTGATCGGGCTGCGAGAGCAGGTTGACCGGGTTCACGCACAGGCTGCCGTGCATCGCGCCCAAGAGCACGCGCAGCGTCTGCAGGCCGTTGGGCATGACCAGCGACACGGTGTCGCCCGGCCGGGCGCCGTGCTTCCGCAGCACCGCAGCGACCGTGCGGCAGCCGCGCGCCAGGCCGGCATAGGTGAGAGGTGCATTGTCCTGCGTCGAGAGCGCGTACACCGCCTGCGGTTGGCGCGCGGCCTGCTCTTCGATCAGCGCATGGACAGTGGAAGCCTCAGCGCTCACGCCGCACCGTGCCTGGCGAAGAAGTCGCCGAAGATCTCTTGCTCGCTCGGTACCCGTTCGGGAATCGGCCGCGACACGCGCGTGATGTTCAGGTAGTGGCGGTAGTTCATGTTGTCGGAAAAATTGTTCTTGCCCCAGGTGCCGCAACCCATCGAGAGCGAGAAGGGCAGCCCGTTGTCGAAGCTGCCGCCGGTGGCGATGCAGTGCGCCTGGTCGACGATCACCCGCGAGACCGGCAGCGAGAGCCCGAGCTGCAACGCGCGCTCCGGCCTGGCGCTGTGCAGCCCGACCGAGTGGCCCGCGCCTTCGTAGGCGTAGATGCGCTCGACGATGCCCGCGGCTTCATCGAAGTCGCGCGCCGCATAGATCGCGAGCACGGGGCTCAGCTTCTCGCCGGAGTAGGGGTGCTCATGGCCCACGCCGTCCTCGGCCACCATCAGGATGCGAGGATTGCTTTCCGCGATCGCGAGCCAGGCCTTGCGGCCGCCGGCGTCCTGCTCGGCCGCACGCTCGGCGATCTCGCGTGCCGACTTGCCGATCACCGCGGGCGAGAGCTTGCCCTCGGGCCACATCAGCGAGCGCAGTGCCGCCTTCTGGGCCGCGCCGAGCATGACGGCGCCCCGATCCTTGAGCGCCGCGAGCATGGCCGCGCGCATCGCATCGACGATCACCAGGCTGTTCTCTGACGAGCAGCTGGTCGCGTTGTCGAAGGTCTTCGACAGCACGATGCGCTCGGCGGCCAGCGCCGCATCGGCCGTCTCGTCGACGATGCCGGCCACGTTGCCCGCGCCGACGCCGAAGGCCGGCGTGCCGCTGGCATAGGCCGCGCGCACGTTGGCCTGGGAGCCGGTCGCCACCACCAGGTCGCACAGGCGCATCAGCTCGGCCGTGGCCTGCTTGTTGACCGGCGCCGGCAGGAGCTGCACCAGGTCGCGCGGCGCGCCGATGCGATCGAACTGCGCGTGGATGAATTCGACGAGCCGCGCCGCGGTCGACCAGCCCTTGGGCGAGGGCGCCACGATCACCGCGTTGCGACCCTTGAGCGCATTGATGATCTTGTTGGCCGGCGTCGCGCCGGGGTTGGTCGACGGCGTGATCGCGCACACCACGCCCACCGGCCGCGCAATCTCGACGATGCCGCGCGCGGGATCTTCGGCAATCACGCCGACCGAGCGCGCGCCGCGCAGGTCGCGCAGCAGGCCGAAGGTCTTGCGGTAGTTCTTGCGCACCTTGTCCTCGACGTTGCCGACGCCGGTGTCGGCCACGGCCAGCTCGGCGAGCTCGCGGTTGCGTTTCGGTTCGATGATGGCCCAGCCGGCGGCGAGGACCGCCGTGTCCACCTCTTCCTGCGACCAGCTTTCGTAGATGCGCTGCGCCGCGCGGGCGCGCGTCACCAGTTCGGCGATCGGGCTCATGGCCGGCGATGAAGATGCGGAATGTTCCATGTCAATCTACTTTGATGCTGGCTTCCTTCGCCAGCTTGTTCCAGCGCACCAGTTCGGTGGTCACTACCTTGCCCAGCTGCTCCGGCGTGCCGCCGACGCCTTCGCTGCCCTGCGCCAGCAGCTTGTCGCGGATCTCGGGTTCGCGCACCACGGTGTTGATCACGCGGTTGAGCTTGTCGATGACGGGACGCGGCGTCTTGGTCGGCACGAAGGCCGCGTACCAGGAGTCGACCTCGAAGTCGGGAATGCCCGCTTCCTGCATCGTCGGCACGTCGGGGAAAGCGGCGCTGCGCTTCAGCGTCGACACCGCCAGCGCCTTCAGCTTGCCGGCCTTCACGAATTGCGCGGCCGCGGGAATCGATACCCACAGGAGCGGCACCTGCCCGCCCATCACATCGGTCACGGCCGGGCCGCCGCCGCGGTAGGGGATGTGCGTCATCTGCGTGCCGGTGCGCAGCTTGAGCAGCTCGCCCGCCAGGTGCCCCGGCGAGCCGTTGCCCACCGTGGCGAAGGAGAGGCTGCCGGGCTTGGCTTTGGCCAGCGCCACCAGCTCGGCCACCGTGTTGGCCGGGAAGCTGGTGTTCGCCACCAGGATCTGCGGCAGCGAAGCGACCATGCCGACGGGTTCGAAATCCTTCTGCGTGTCGAAGGACAGCTTCGGATAGATGGCCGGGTTGATGGTGTGCGAGGAGAGCGTGAAGAGCACGGTATAGCCGTCGGGCGCCGACTTGGCCGCGATCTCGGTGCCGATCGAGCCGGCCGCGCCGCCGCGGTTGTCGATCAGCACCGGCTGGCCCAGCAGCGCAGAGAAGCGCTCCTGCACGATGCGCGCGATCACGTCCGTGCCGCCGCCGGGCGGGTACGGAACGATCAGCTTGATCGGCTTCGTCGGGTAGTCGGTGCCGTTCTGCGCCTGCGCCGCGAAGGGCGCCGCGAGCGTTGCGGCGGCGAGGAGGGCAGTGCGCAGCCAGGGGGCGAAACTCGTCATTCCAGTCTCCTTCTCTTGGGGGTGAATGCCGGCTCCGGGCTGACCCGGTAGCCCAACGTGGCGCTGGCATCGCGCGCACAGGCCATGACCTGTTCGGCGAGTCCGCGTGCCTGGGTGCGCGCGAAGCGGATCGAGGGCACGCTCATGCCCAGTGCGGCGACCGCTTCGCCCCGCGCGTTGAAGACCGGCGCGCCGAGGCCGCAGACGCCGAGGCGCCACTCCTCGCGGTTCTCGGCATAGCCGCGTGCGCGTGTGCGCTCGAGCTCGGCATGGAGCGCGTCGAAGTCGGTGATGCTGTTCGGCGTGTGGGCCGCCAGGTTGCCGAGGCGCTGCTTCAGCGCAGGCACGTCCAGCCGCGCCGCCGCGAGCAGCGCCTTGCCCGAGGCCACGCAACACGCCGCCGCGCGCCCGCCGACGCGCGAGTAGGCGGCCACCGGCAGCGGGCTGTCGAACTTGTCGAGGTAGACGATTTCGGCTCCGTCGAGCGTGGCGAGGTGGATGGTCTCGCCGGTGGCTTGCGCCAGCGCGGCGAGATGCGGGCGCAGCAGGGCGCCGACATCCGCCACCTCGGCCACCATCGCGCCCAGCTCGAAGAGCCGCAGGCTCGGGCGGTAGGCGCTGGTCGCCGGGTCCTGCACCGCCCAGCCGCAGTCCACCAGCGTCTGCAGCGTGCGGTGCGCATTGCTGCGCGCCATGCCGAAGGCCTGGGCCAGGTCGGTCACGCGGCAGTCGCGCTGCTGGCGCACCATCCATTCGATCGCGGCGAGGCCCTTGGCCAGGGTGGAGTCCATGGGATCCTGGAATGTGTTGTTCTAAATACTGGAACAACGTTCAGATATATGGAACAACTCTAGGTGCCATGCGCCGCACTGTCAACCGGGGACGGCCCAGGCCCGGTGCAGAACCCCAGCGTGCAAAGCTTCTCGAAATGCCCGGCTTTGTAGGTAGAAAGACCCCGGACTTCGACCAAAGTCGTAGTCGCTTCGCCCGAGCACTCGGCACACTCGCGCCCTTGTCTGCGGACAGCCACCCCAAATCGACAGAGGGAACGCGATGGAACCGATGCACTGGCAATACATAGGCGCCCTGGGCGGCGTGATCGGCATCGGCTGGCTGGTGGTGGTGCCGATGTACCGCGGCTGGAAACCGTTGAACAAGAGGATGAGCGACCAGCTCAAGCAAAGCACGACGCTGCTGGCGGCGCTGGAGTGCGATCACGCGGGCCGTTCCGCGCGCCGCTCGCCGCCGTACTCGACGAGCATTCGCTGAGCGGGCGTTCCGCCCGGGCGACGCCCCCCACCCTCTCCGACAAGCTCGCAACTCGCCGACCGCGGCCTCTCTGATCGAACGGCCGCCGGTCGGCGCAGTCACGCCTGGGCGCCTGCTGGCCGTCTCAACAATGAGTACTTTGGTAGGCGTTTTGTCATGCCGAGTGCCCCATCAAAAGAGGCGATCTGTCCCGCCCAAACAAGGGCGCAGCGCTCATGTATACGTTTGTTTGCATCTCTACATTAGATCCAAGCCAAACGTTTGACCGGGTGATTCCGATCAAGTCTTCCAACGATAAAGCAACGCGGAGAAATGCATGCGATTTGCGAGGCATCTGTCGCATACGTTCGCCGATCTATTGAAGGAAGAGGCGGGCGCTTCGCTCCTGGAATATGCACTCGTCGGTTCGCTGATTCTGGTCGTTTGCATGCTCTTGTTGCTCGCCTGGCACAAACAGAACTGAAGGAAATTGAACATGCAGGAATTTCACGCGCTGCTCGAGCTCTTGGCCATGCTGGCGACCGATCCGCGCATTGTGGTGCTGTTTGTGCTGCTCGTCGTCGCCTCCGTCAGCGATTACCGGACCTACAGAATTCCCAATTGGCTGACATTCGGCGGCGCCGCATTTGCGCTGGTTTACAAGACCGTGATTGCCGTGTCGCCGCCATCGGCTTTCCTGCTGGCGTTCGGGGGCCTCTTCCTCGGCTTTCTCATCATGCTGCCGGCCTATGCGCTGGGTGTCATGGGGGCAGGCGACGTGAAGCTGATGGCGATGGTCGGTGCGTTCCTGGGCGTTCACGAAACGCTCCAGGCCGTACTTTTTGCCTTCATCGTCGGCGGAATAGCCGCGCTCGGATTTGCGTTGTTCAAGGGCAAGCTGGGCCGCATGCTGAGCAATGCAAAAAACGCGGCTTACGGCATGGTGGCGTCGTCCCTGGTCGGCGTTCGGCCGGATGCGCGTATAGAAAAAGATCAATCGGTCGGAAAACTCCCATATGGCATCTGCATCAGCATCGGGACGATCGGTTATGTGCTGGGTCGGCAATTGGGTTATGCATAGATAGGCTCGGCGCAAGAATTACTGGCATCAATTATTGGGGCAGAAAATGAGAAACATCAAGGCAATGGGTCTTTTGATTCTGGCGCTGCTGACCGGCTTGGCCGCCGCCGTCTATGCGACGGGCTGGGTTTCCCGGCAAGGGAGTGTTCCCTCGAACAAGGTAGTCGTGGCGGTCGTGGATATCGAACTCGGCAGCAAGATCAATTCGCAGATGCTGTCGACCGTCGATTGGCCGAGCGGCTCCGTGCCGGCCGGCGCTTTCAATGAGATCAAGGACGTGCAGGACCGCGTCGCCAAGGTCGGGCTGCTGCGCGGCGAGGCGATCCTCGAAGGAAAGCTGGCGCCGATGGGAACGCAAGGCGGGCTTTCTGCGGTCATCGCCGCCGGGAAGCGGGCCATGACCGTACGGGTCAACGACGTAGTCGGGGTCGCCGGCTTCGCGCTGCCCGGCAACTACGTCGACGTCATGGTGAACGCTCAGCAAGACAAGGACAGGGGCGGAGAAGGAACGCAGATCAGCAAGACCGTGCTGGAGCATGTGCTGGTGCTGGCCGTCGCCCAGGAAGCGGGCCGTGACGACACCAAGCCCAAGGTGGTGAGCGCCGTGACGCTCGAGCTGTCGCTCGAGGACTCCGAAAAGCTCGATCTCGCCCGCAGTGTCGGAACGCTGTCCCTGGTGCTGCGCAACCAGGTGGACAAGGCGAAGGTCGCCACCGCCGGCATCACCAAGAACCAACTCTTCGGCGCGAAGGAAATCCTGCCCGTGTCGGTGGTCGCGGCCCCGGCTGCGGCCAAGCCGCGGGCGCCGACCGCAAGGCCCGCCCCAGCGCCGTCCCTGGAGTGCGTCGAAGTCATCCAGAACTCGACCCGCGCGCTCACCTGCTTCTAGACCGAGAAACCGAGGAGAACTTCAAGTGCACGCCAAGAACAAACTCGCCCTTTTGCTCGCGGCGCTCGCGTGGGCCGGCCCCTCTTTCGGGGCAGACAACCCGCCGGTCGCCCAGGCGCCCAGCACGGCCTCCGGGACGAAGCGCTGCACCTCGGTCGTCCCCGACGACCGGCCGACCTACGTGACCCTCGGCAAATCCACCGTCATTCCGCTGAAGGTCCGGGTGGCCCGCATCCTGGTGAGCGGCCAGCCCGGCGGCGGCAGGGCGGCTGCGCCCGCGCCGGCAAGCGCGCCGGCCACCGCGCCACCGGTCGCTGCAGCGCCGGCAGCGCCGCCACCCCAGGCCGGCGCGCAGGACGGCGTGGCTGATCTGGAGGTCATGCTGCTCAGCCCCACCGACCTGTTCTTCAGGGGCAAGACCGCCGGATCCATGAACGTGATCCTGCAGAACGCGGAAGGCACCTGCTTCATCAAGGACGTGATCGTCACGGTCGACTCGGGCGCGCTGCAGACGACGCTGGGCGAGCTGATGCCTGAAGAAACCGGCGTCAAGGTGCGCGGCGCGGAGCGCGCCATCGTGCTCACCGGCGAAGTCAGCAATGCCATCAAGCTCGACCAGGTGCTGAGCCTGGCGACCTCCTACGGCGACGGCAAGAGGGTGGTCAACATGCTGCGCGTCGCCTCGCCGCAGCAGGTGATGCTCGAAGTCAAGATCGCCGAAGTCAGCAAGACGCTCCTGGACAACTTCGGGCTGGACTTCGCCAGGCTGAGCACCTCGGCGGATGGGCTCAGCTCGCGCGTGGTCTCCGGCATCCTCGGCGGCGACGCTGCCGCGCTCGGACGCTTCGGCCCGAACGCGGGCGCCGTGCACAACATCATCGCTGATGCCGTGGGTGTGGTGAATGGCGCCACGGCAGGCGCGGCAGGCACTTTCGATCGGGAGCTCTTCAGGACGCGGCGCGCTTCGCTGCTCGGCATCGACGCCCAGAAGAAGGACGGCCTGATCCGCATCCTGGCCGAGCCCAACATCATGGCCATCAGCGGGCAGCAGGCCAGCTTCCTTTCGGGCGGCAAGATCTTCATCCCGGTGTCCCAGACCAACAACAACGGCACACCGACCATCACGCTCGAGGAAAAGGAATTCGGCATCGGCGTGAAGTTCACGCCCACCGTCCTGGACGGCAGCCGGGTGAACCTGAAGATGGTCTCCGAAGTGTCGGACCTGTCGCAGACCGGATCGCCCTTCACCTCGATCAACGGCGTCACCGCGGTGTTGCCTTCACTCACGGTGCGCCGGGCCGACACGACGGTGCAACTGAGCGATGGCCAGAGCTTCGTCGTCGCGGGCCTGATCAAGAACAACCTCACTGAAACGATCAAGCGCTTCCCTGGACTCGGCGAGGTCCCGGTCGTGGGCGCCCTGGCCCGCAGCAATGAATTCCAGACCGACCAGACGGAACTGATCTTCGTGATCACGCCGCGTCTGGTCAGACCGCTGGGCGCCCCACCGCGGCTTCCGACCGACAACCACGTCGTACCCACCCGGGCCGAGATTTTCCTGAACGGCGCACTTGAAAGCGCCACCCCGCCGGCCGACGCGCCCCCGCCTCAACCCAAATAAAGAAAGCTGCACATGAAAAACGTCATCTTTGCCCTTTTGCTTGGCTTGTTGGGCGGTTGCGCCGCCACCACGACGCCGATTTACGACACCCGGTTCGGGGATGCCGTGCGCGAGAGCAAACGGAATATGACCGTCAATCCGGATGCCGGAAGAAATCCGGACCCGGCTGCAGGCATCGACGGCAAGGCGGCACGCGAATCGATGATTCTTTATCAGGACACCTACAAGGCCCCGCCGCCGGTCGTCAATGTCATCAATATCGGCGGAAACATCGGCAACGGCAAATAGCTTTGTCCGAAATCATTTGAAAGAAAGGAGTCGAAACCGAATCGAGCAACTCAATTCCATCAAATCCAATTTTTGAATCAATTTTTAAACTCAATAGGTAGTCAAATGAACAAACTCATGAATGCAATCCGTCAGTTCTCTAATGACGAAGAAGGCGCCCAAGTCGTGGAATACGCGCTGATCATCGCCGTGGTCTCGATCGCCCTGGTGATCGCACTGCAGGCGCTGACGCAGGCAGGCGGCGGCTTCGCCACTTTCATCACCCGCGTCACCACCTGCCTGACCACTGCGGTCTGCGTCTGACAGCCATCGCGTTCGAAGCCGGCAGTGGCCAAGCCATCCAAATTGGATGCGGGCCACTTGCCAGGCTCCAAAACGCATTCAGCCGGCTTTGGAAATCATGAAGGAATGATCATGCTCACCGAATTTCTCAAGGACGAAGAGGGCGCTCAGGTGGTGGAGTACGCATTGATTATTGCGGTGGTATCGATTGCACTGGTCTTGGCGCTCCAGCCGCTGACGCTGGGTGCCAGCTTCGGTGCTTTTATCGCGCGCATCTCGAATTGCCTGACAACTGCAGTTTGCGTTTGAATTGACAGGAGGTTAATCCCATGAGCAGCGTTATCACTCGTCGTCGCCAAGGTGGGGCAGTGATCATCACAGCGGCGCTTCTTTTGCTGTTTCTGCTCGGCTTCATGGGAATTGCCTTGGATTTCGGCCACCTGTTCATCGTGAAAACGGAGCTGCAGACCGCGATGGACAGTTGCGCCTTGGCAGCCGCAGGGGAACTCGACGGCCAAAGCAACGCACGGGCGCGGGCCACCAGTGCCGGCATCACGGCGGGAAACTTGAATCGCGTCAACATGCAATCGGCAAGTTGGAGCGGCCAAGGTCAGATCACCGCGGCGAACATCACATTCAGGGACGCCGCCTACGTTCCGACCGCCTTGGATGCGGCCGCCAAATATGCGCAATGCCAGCACACGCAGCCGAACGTGAACATGCTGCTGATGCAGGCCATGGGCGGCTTCTCCGGTGACACGGCTGGCAATCCCAATACCCGCAGCGTGATGGCCATGGCGGTGGCGGTGCGCGCCAGCGCGCAGACCACTTGCCCCGTTCCGGTGGGACTCAAACCCAAGCCAGGCGGCACCGCACCGAACTACGGTTTTGCTGTGGGCGAATGGGTCACCCTGATCAACGAGCAGGGCGCAGCAGCAGGCGGCGAGATCGGCTGGGCCAATCTGGACGGCTCCAACAATGCAGCCGAAACGGAAGCCGAGCTCAACGGTTTTTGCGGGACGGAGGTCGGCGACACCTTGGGAACTCCCGGTGTGCAGGCTTCCGTTGCCGATGCCTGGAACTATCGCTTTGGGATCTACAAGAACAGCGCCGATCCGGCCGCGACCGTGAGCAATCCTGATTTCACCGGTTACGCCTACACCGCGACCAATTGGCCGGCCCAGCAGAGTGCCTACGACGGTCCAGCGCCTGGCGCCGTCGCGCCGACCGCGGAGAATTTCCTGACCAAGCGCCAGGCATTCGCCTCCTGCGCCGACACCGGGACCAAGGTCAAGGGCGCCAACAGCTGCGAGTCGATCTCGGCCCCCTATTTGTCGTTGAACGGCTTCCAGAAGCTGGCTGCGCCGGGCAACGCGACGGGCGGGCACATGCAATATGGACGCAATAGACGCATCGTCACGGTGCCGGTGATCAATGGCGCCAGCCAAGTCGTCGACTATGCATGCATGCTCATGCTGCAGCCCCTGTCGATCCCGATGACGAACGTGCAACTGGAGTTCAGGGGCAATGCCGCGGCCACCGACAGCCCCTGCACGACCAGCGGACTGCCCGGTGGCTCCGCAGGGCCGCTTGTTCCAACCTTGGTTCGGTAGCAGCGATCATGAAAACCAAACAAGACGGGGTGGCACTGGTGGAATTGACTTTGATCATTCCGTTCCTGCTGCTGCTGACTTTCATCACAACCGAGTTCGGCCGCGCGATGTTCGAATACAACGCCGTCGCCAAGTCGACGCGCGATGCCGTGCGTTATCTGTCCTTCCAGACGCCTGGTACGCACGTCGCAGAAGCGCAGAACCTCATCGTGTACGGCAACCTTGCCGGGACGGGGGCGCCCCTGGCTCGTGGCCTCAGCCTCGCCAATGTGCCGGCGGCGAGCTGCTGCACCTGGCAGACGGCAGGCACCAATCCGGTGATCAATACGGTGACCGTCCGGGTCAGCAACTACGCATTCCGTTCCCTGTTTCCCAGTGTCCTGGGCCTCGCTTTCGGGGACGCCAACGGCGACATCACTTTCGGCGACATCACCGCCACCATGAGAGGCGCGACATGAAGACAAGACAAGCCGGCGCCACGACCGTCGAGTTCGCCTTCGCATTGATCGTCTTTCTCACCTTCCTGCTGGGCATCACGGACTTCAGCCGCATGCTTTTCACCTGGAGCGCGGCCACCGAGGCGACCAGGGCAGGCGCCCGCTATGCGGTCGTGTGCGACGACACCACCAACCAGGCGCTGGTCCTCGCCAAGATGCAGGCGCTGCTGCCGCAGATCAGCACCATCAATCTGGCCTGGATTCCCGCGGGCTGTACGACCGCGACCTGCGAAGGCGTCACGGTGACGATCACCGGTCTCAACTACCAATGGATCTCGCCCATCGCCGGACTCGCGGCGCTGGCGCCCATCCCCATGCCAACCTTTTCCACCTTCCTGCCCAGGGAAATCATGCGGCAGGACCCGAACAGCGCCGCGATTTGCTCGTAGCCACAACACCCACGGATCACCCAATGAAGATCGCCATCATTTCGCCCAACAAGAATCACCTCCAGGAAATGGGCAAGGTGCTCGAGGCCCATTCGCACGCCGTCATCCTGGTCGACGGCGGAAAAAGCAGGATGCGCCAGATCGCCGAGCAGGAGCAGCCGGAGCTCATGCTGGTCGACGGCATGTGCTGCGATCCCAACGAGCTCGCGCTGGTCGAGTACGTCACCACCCACCATCCGAAGATCGCGGTCATCCTGCTCTGCGCCACGCAGACGCCGGAGTTCCTGATCAATTCGATGCGCGCCGGCGTGCGCGAGGTGCTTCCCTCGCCGGTGACGCCGCAGGCGCTGGAGGCCGCGGTGAGCCGCATCGCGGCCAAGCTCGTCGGGCAGCAGGGCCACGCTGCGGGCAAGGTGCTGGCATTCATGTCCTGCAAGGGCGGCAGCGGGGCCACCTTCCTGTCGACCAATCTGGGCTGGCAGCTGGCCGAATCCAGCTCCGTGCTGCTGATCGATCTGGACCTGCAGTTCGGCGATGCGCTGTCGTACGTGAACGATGGCCGCCCGAACTCGACAATCGCGGACGTCGCCCATGACATCAGCAGGCTGGATGCATCGTTCCTGGTCGCCAGCGCCGTCAAGGTCACTCCGAGCTTCAGCATCCTGGCCGCACCGGAAGACCTGTCGAAGGCGATGGAGGTCAAGGCGGAGCACATCGATGCCATCCTCGGCGTGGCGGCGGCGCACTACGACTTCGTCCTGCTCGACGTCGGGCGCCTCATGAACACCCTCGTCATCCGGGCGCTCGATCGCGCGCACCGCATCTATCCGGTGCTGCAGGCCGGGCTGCCCTACATCCGCAATGCAAACAAGCTGATGGCGGTCTTCAAATCGCTCGGCTATCCGGCGAACAAGATCGAACTGATCGTCAATCGATTCGAGAAGAACGGAGAGATCGGCCTCGGCGACATGCGGCGCGCGCTAGGGCCCGTGACCCTGCTCACCGTCCCCGACGCCTACAAGGAAGTCAACACCTCCATCAATCGCGGCATCCCGCTGGTGGAACTCGCGCGCTCGAATCCGGTGAGCCGGAACCTGGCCGATCTCGCGCTGTCGCTGAACCCCAGGCAGGAAGAAAGCCCCAGTCTTCTCGGCCGCCTTTTCAGCCGCAGAGCGTAGCCGGGCATCTTTCGTCAACCAGCAAGGCCAATACCATGTCATTCCGAGAAATACTGGACGCCGCCGCGATAGAGCCGATCTTGCGGCCGCAAGCGCAGCCCGCGCTCGACGTGTACAAGAACCCGACCGCGACCGACTCCTACAAGTCGCTGAAGGGCAGGATGCACCTGAAGCTGCTCGAGAAGTTCGACCTCGCTGCGCTGGAGACCCTCGCGCCCGAGTCGCTGCGGCAGGAGATCTCGTCCATGGTCGCGCGCCTGCTGCAGGAAGAGCAGACGGCCATCAACGACATCGAACGCCGCACGCTGATCCGGGACATCCAGCATGAGATGCTGGGCTTCGGTCCGATCGAGCTGCTGATGGCCGACCCGACGGTGTCCGACATCCTGGTCAACTCCTTCGAGCAAATCTACGTCGAACGCAAGGGCCGGCTGGAGCTCACCAACGTCAGCTTCACCGACGAGAAGCATCTGCTGCGGATCATCGACAAGATCGTGTCGCTGGTCGGCCGCCATATCGACGAGTCGAGCCCGATGGTGGATGCGCGGCTGCCCGACGGCTCGCGGGTCAATGCCGTGATACCGCCTGTCGCTCTCGACGGTCCGATGATGTCCATTCGGCGTTTTGCCCACATCCCGCTCAAGATGGAGAACCTGGTCGAAGACCTCAAGAGCCTGACGCCGCAGATGGCCTTCATGCTCGAAGGCCTGGGTAAGGCCAAGGTCAACATCCTCATCTCCGGCGGGACCGGCGCCGGTAAGACCACACTGCTGAACATCCTCTCCGGCTACATCCCCGAATCCGAGCGGATCGTGACCATCGAGGACGCGGCCGAGCTCCAGATGCAGCAGCCCCACGTGATTCGCCTGGAAACGCGGCCGGCGAACATCGAGGGCAAGGGGGAGATCACGCAGCGCGCACTGGTGCGCAACGCCTTGCGGATGCGGCCCGACCGGATCGTGATCGGCGAAGTGCGCGGGGCGGAAGCCTTCGACATGCTGCAGGCGATGAACACCGGCCACGAAGGCTCGCTCACCACCATCCATGCGAACACGCCTCGGGATGCGCTGTCCAGGCTCGAGAACATGATCGGCATGGCCAATCTCAACCTTCCCCACAAGGCCGCACGATCGCAGATTGCGTCGGCCATCACGGTGGTGATCCAGGGCCTGAGACTGATCGACGGCAGGCGAAAGATCACCAGCATCCAGGAGATCACCGGCATGGAGGGCGACGTCATCACCATGCAGGAGATCTTCGCCTTCAAGCAGACCGGCATCGGCGCCGACGGCCAGGTTCAAGGCTACTTCCACGCGACCGGCGTGCGGCCGAAGTTCGCCGAGCGGCTGCGCGCCTTCGGCTTCGTGCTGCCGGATGCGATGTTCGATCCGTCCAAGCGCTACGAATAGGAGACCTTGCCATGCTGCAAGACATCGGAGGCAACGTCTTCCTGATCATCTCGGTACTGGTGTTCGTCGCCGTGCTGCTGCTGCTGGAGGGGCTCTACCTGATCTGGCGTTCGTACAAGGGGCCCGAGGCCAAAGAGATCGAGAAGAGGCTGCGCGCGTTGTCGGCCTCGATCGACACGACGGCCCAGGCGCAGTTGCTCAAGCAACGCATGCTCAGCGAGGTGCCGGCGCTCGAACGGTTACTGCTGAATCTTCCGCGGGCGCATCGCCTCGACCGCTTCATCCTGCAGGCCGGGCTGGATTGGACCGTGTCCAGGCTGCTGCTGTCCTGTGCCGCGTTCGGAATCGCCGGATTCGTCCTGGCGACCTGGGTGCTCCACCAACTGTTTTTGCTGGGCCTTGCCCTGGGCGTCCTGCTGGCGGCCCTGCCGCTGCTTTACGTACAACGCCAGCGCAGCCGTCGACTGGCGAAGATGGAGCAGCAACTGCCCGAGGCGCTCGACCTGGTGACCCGGGCGCTGCGCTCCGGGCATTCGTTCTCGGCGGGCTTGCAGATGATCGGCGAGGAAATGGCCGAGCCCATCGCCAATGAATTCCGGATCGTGAGCGACGAGGTCAACTTCGGCGTGTCGCTGCAGCAGGCGCTGACCAATATGAGCGAAAGAATCCCACTCACCGACCTGCGCTATTTCGTCGTGGCCGTGCTGATCCAGCGCGACTCCGGCGGCAACCTGACCGAGGTGCTGGGCAACCTGAGCCGCCTGATTCGCGAGCGGCTGAAGCTGATGTCCAAGGTCAGGGTGCTGTCCGCGGAAGGGCGGCTGTCGGCCTGGATCCTGGGCCTCATGCCCTTCGCGCTGGCTTTCGTCATGAACCTGCTGAATCCTGCCTTCATGTCCCCGCTGTGGAAGGACCCGATCGGTATCGCGATCCTCAAGTACATGCTCGTGCTGATGGCGTTCGGCGTGCTGATCCTGCGGAAGATCATCCGGATTCGGGTTTAAAGGAGAACAACATGCTGCTGTTTCCCGCGCTCGTGTTTGTTGCTGTCACTCTGGGGCTGGCAGGCTTGTTCGTGTGGCTCGCGCCCAGCAGGACAGAGCAGCGGCTGCAGGCGCTGTCCGATACGCCGAAGTCGTCCCAGTGGGCGGAAACCGTGGTGAAAATCGTCGGTCCCTTCGCCCAACTGTCCTCGCCCACGGGCGACGGCGAAGCCTCGCCGCTTCGGCTCAAGTTCCTCAATGCCGGCATCCGGCACGAGGACGCCCGGCTGATCTACTTCGGCGTCAAGACGCTGCTGCCCCTGGTCTTTGCGGGGGGCGCGGCGCTGGCGCTGCGGGCGACGGGCTCTCCCGCCGACTTGACGCTGGTGCTGTACCTGATCGTGGCTGCCCTGATCGGCTGCTACCTGCCCAACTTCCTTCTCTATTGGAGGATCCGCGGTCGCAAGCGCGAAATCTTCGAGAACTTTCCCGATGCGGCCGACCTGATGCTGGTCTGCATCGAGGCTGGGCTGGGCTTGGACGCCGGGCTCGTCAAGGTCACGGATGAAATCAAGATGAAGAGCGTGGCCCTGGCGCAAGAGCTGCACTGGACCAATCTCGAAATGCGGGCCGGGGGAACGCGCGAGAAATCGCTGCGCAACCTGGCACTGCGCACCGGGGTCGAGGAGATCGGCACCTTCGCCACCATGCTGACCCAGGCGGACAAGTTCGGCACGAGCATCGGCGAGTCGCTTCGGGTGTTCTCGGACGACCTGCGTCACAAGCGGCAGGTGCGCGCGGAGGAACTCGCCGCCAAGGTGCCGACGAAGATGCTGCTGCCGCTGGTCGTCTGCGTGTTTCCGTCCATCATCATGGTCATCTTGGGGCCGGCGGCGATCCAGATCATCCGGACCATCCTGCCGATGCTGAATGGGCGGGGCTGAGGGGCTCGTTCGGCGCTGCCCTCAGGACGGCAGCTTATCCAACTGGTGCTTCACCGCATACACATACAGCTCCAGCCGATTGCTCACCCCCAGCTTCTGGTAGATCGACGTCAGGTGGTTGCGCAGGGTGTGCTCGGTGATGAAGAGCCGTTCGGCCAGCGCCTTGTTCGATGCCCCGTTGCCGTCGACCACGGTGTGGATGATCTTGCGTTCCTTGCAGGTCAGGGCCGCCTGCTTCTCCGCCTCGGGGTCGACCTTGTGCACCCGCTTCGAGTCGACGAACTCCGCGAAGACGCGGCCCATCGTCTCGTTGTCCACGCACAGTTCGCCCTTGTGCATTCTTTCGATCGCCTGCAGCACCTGGTCCGCGGCTGCGTCCTTGCGCAACACGCCCCGGGCGCCGCCGAGGACCGCCATGTCGAGGGTTTTCTGCTGGCGCTCGCCGGTCAGGATCAAGACACGGGAGACCGAGTTGGACAGCAGGCCGGGGAGGATGTCCAGCGCGCATTTGCCGCCCAGATCGAGATCCAGCAGGATGACGTCGGGAATCACCTGGTCGACCTGCTCGAGCGCTTCCGCGCAGTTTCTGGCCGTTCCGACCACCTGCATTCGCGGTTTCTCGCCGTCGATCAACCTGGACAATCCCCACAGCATCGTCTGGTGATCGTCGACAAGCATCACGCCGATGGGTTTTTCAACTGGCTGCATGTTCCACCTCCTAGATGGGTATCTCGACGTGCACGGAAGTGCCGCCGCTCGTTCCCCGCACCACTTGCGCGTTGCCGCCGAGTGCGGCCGCGCGTTCCGTGATCGACCTCGGCTGGAATGCGACCGACTGTGTTCCGTCGCATTCGTTCTCGATCTGGATCCTGAGCACGCCGTCCGCGCATTCCAGCCTGATGGCGCCATGGTGCGCGAAGGTGTGCTTGCAGATGTTGCTCAAGCCCTCGCGCACGATCTGCAATATCTCCGCGGTCAGGCGGTCGCTCACGTTGAGCTCCCCTTGCACGCAGATGGCGATGTCGATCCCGTAGAAATCCCGCGCCTGCGCAGCCTGCTGGCGCAGGACCATGAGGAAGACCTGTTCCGTCTTGTCCAGGCCGTTCCTGACCGTGCCGGCGTAGCGGCGCAGATCGCCGATGACCTTGGCGGCCATGTCCGTCAGCTTGTCGAGATCCTCGATCAGCGGGTTGTCGGCAGCGGCCTTGTTGCGCAGGGCGCTGAGGCCCATCTTCAATCCGATGTAGGGCTGGATGGCCGTGTCATGAAGGTCCAGCGCTATCTTCTGACGCTCCTGCGACGCGGCGTCCGAGGCCATCCGGTCCAGCAGCTCGATGTTCTCGATCACGGGGAAGGCCTGGGCCGCGATATGGCTCAGGAAGAGCGCGTCGGTCTTTCTGAACGCGGCTTCGCGCGAGAACAGGTAGATGCGGCCTTCGCTCTTTCTGAGTGACACCGGCGCGCTGATGAACGAGCGGGCATCCAGAAGCTCGGCCAGGCCGCGGCAGGCCGCTTCCTCATGCCTGTTCCATCTTCCCTTGGCGCTGTCGTACGCCGCGGCACCGGTGAACGAGAACAGGGCCGGCCAGAGCGGGCGGTTGTAGGCCACGATGCGATCCTGCGGGAGCGCCACCAGAGGCGCCGCCGCTTCCGCGCCGATCCGTTCGGCATTGATCGAACGCTTCGCGTCGCCCGCCTTGACCGTGCGCAGGAAGTAGGCGCCCGACTCCTTGTCCCGGACGACCAGCAGGCAGCAGCTTCCCTTGAAGAAAGCCTGCGTCTTCTCCAGGACGCTGGTGACGGTGTGGTCGACGCCGAAGCGCGGGTTCGATACGCGGCTGACGTCGCGCAGCAAAGCGAGCCGCTGTTTCAGCTCGACCTTCGAGCCGCCCCAATGGATGCTCATGTAGCCGAATGCCAGCAGGAAGGTGGCGCGCAGCAGCAGGCGGGGGAGGTCCTGTTCGGTCGTCGATCCCACCCCGCAGGCGGCGAACAAGGCCACCGAAACGAGGGTGACGCGTGCGCCCTCGTCGAAGCCCCAGCGGAAGGAAGAGGTGAGGATGGCGAAGAAGAAGAACAGGAAGAAAAAGCTGTGGATTCCGTCCGTGAAGAGAACGATCAACGCATACCAGAAGACATCCAGCCAGTGAACCAGCTTGCTCTGCGAAAACGGGGCATCGAACTGCGTATAGAGATAGACGGCGAAACTGTGCAGGATGTAGCCGAAAAACAGCAGCCAGGTGAAGCTGCCGATGCCCCTCAAGCCCGCAGGATCGATAAAAATCGCCAGCAGGGCGGAGACGGACAGCACGAGCCGCATCCTGGCCACCATCCGCGCATCGGCGGCGTCGGCAGCAAGACTCGTATCCATCTCGTTTTTCCTGTCCAGCCTGTGCACCAGCATCGGGCGTTTCTCCTCCCACGGACGGTGATCGGTGGGGTTCAGTCGATATCCGCGCCAGAGAGCGCAGATGTGAAGATGTCACATATTACTACTTAGGTAAACAAGTGAATACGTGGGAAACGATTTGTCAGTCTTTCTGCGCAGGAAATCACGCGCCGGCGTGACTCAGCAGGAGCGGCGCCCCGCCAGCAACGCAATCACTTCCCGGAAGACCGCATGGCCCCTAGACGCCGCAAAGTCGAGCACGTGGCTGCGGCTGTAGAAGGGGCTCAAGTCCAGCCCGACCCCGATGCCCGCGATCCCGATGCGGCCGGCCTGCTCGTGCCGGGCCACCACGTCCTTCAGGTGGTGGTCGAGGTAGTGGGCATCGTTCGCGAGGTTCGTGGCGCTGTCCATCGGCGAGCCGTCGGAGAACACCAGCAGCCGCTTGCGCTCTTCGGCGCGCGCGGCCAGCCGGGCGCAGGCCCAGTCCACCGCCTCGCCGTCGAAGCCCTCGCGGAACAGCTCGCCCTTCAACAGCGCCGCGATGGCGGGGCGCGCGGGGCGCCAGGGCGTGTCTGCGTTCTTGAAGACCAAGTGGCAGCGTTCGTTGAGCCGGCCGGGGTGCGCGGGCTTGCCGGCGCGCAGCCAGTCGCGCTGCGCGCGGCCGCCGTTCCAGGCCCCGGTCGTGAAACCCAGGATTTCGCTCGCGACGCCGGCCTGCTCGAGCGCGCGCGCCAGCACGTCGACCAGCATCGCGACCGATTCGGCCTGCTCCTTCATCGAGCCCGAGCAGTCGATCAGGAAGCTCACGACGCAGTCGGCCACCGGCTCCAGACGCTCGGTGCGGAACAGGCGCCGCTCGGCGGGCGAGGCGACGAGTTGCGCGAGCCGGCGGCCGTCGACATGGCCTTCTTCCTGGCCGCCGTCCCAGCCGTCGCGCGCGGGCTCGGCCAGCAGCGCGCGCAGCTCGCGCGCCAGGCATGCGATGTTGACGCCCTGCGCCGCGATGCGGCGATCCAGCTTAGCGCGCAAGTCGGCCAGCAGCTCCTTGCGCGCCAGCGATGCGGCCTCGTGCTCGCGGTCGTAGGCGGTGCTGAAGATGCGGTAGGCGCCTGCAGCCTCGTCGAGCAGCGCGCTGCGGCCCGCCACCGCGGTGGTGAAGCGCTCGACGATCTCCTGGTCCATGTCGGCGACCAGGCTGAAGACGCTGCGCTTGTCGTCGATCTCGGCATTGCGCGGGTCCGCGTCGGCCTCGTCGGCCGAATGCAGCATCGCGGCCACGGTGCGCGCGATAGCGCGCGCATGCACGGCATACGCGGCCTGGTCGGCGCGGTCGCGGCGCAGGCCGGCGAGCGCATGGCCGATCAGCGGCGAGAGCGCGAAGCGCGTGGCTTCCAGCATGTCTTCGGTTTCCTCCACCACCTGCTGGCCCGCGACGCGCGCGCGGCAGATCTGGGCCACCGCATAGAGCAGCAGGCCGCGCGCGGTGTCGGTCAGGCCGGAATGATGGAAGGAGAGCGACCATTGCTCGTGGCGATGCCGCAGGTTGCGCCGCATGCCGGGCATGGCCTCGGGCGCCAGCGCTTCGACGCGGAACTGCTCCAGCATCTCGAACACCATGCGCTCGACCGGCTCCTCGGGGCGCAGGCTTTCGTGCAGCGCGGCGTCGGAGGCGGTGAGCCGCAGCGCGAGCCCGTCGGCCGTGCCGCGGAAGGAGGCGAAGTCGTCGCTGTCGGGCGAGGGGTGCAGGTGCGGCGCGAACCACGGCAGCGGCTGCCGGCCGCGGTGCAGGCGCCGGCCGCGAAAGTGCAGGTCGGCCTCGCCGCTGTAGGCGCGCACCATCGCCGCACACAACTCAGCGACTTGCTGTTCGTGTCTGGCGCGGCGCTGCGCGTCGGTCATCCCCGCTGGTCCGACAACTGGTGCGACTCCTTCAGCTCCAGGTCGAAGCAGCGCTGGAAGTATTCGGCGACCAGCGGCCTCTCGGCCTCGTCGCACTTGTTGACGAAGGACAAGCGGAAGGCGAGCGCGGGGTCACGGAAGATCTCGAGGTTCTCGGCCCAGGTGATCACGGTGCGCGGCGACATCAGCGTCGACAGGTCGCCGGCCGCGAAGCCCTTGCGCGTGAGATCGGCCACCGCGACCATCGAGCGCACCACCGCGCGGCCCGCCTCGTTCGCGAGCGAAGGCACGCGCGCCTGCACGATCGCGATCTCTTCCTCGGCCGGCAGGTAGTCGAGCGAAGCGACGATGTTCCAGCGGTCGATCTGGGCATGGTTGAGCCGCTGCGCGCCGTGATAGAGGCCGTTGAGGTTGCCCAGGCCCACCGTGTTGGCGGTCGCGAACAGGCGGAAGTGCGGATGCGGGCGCAGCACCCGGTTCTGGTCCATCAGCGTGAACTTGCCGCCCTGTTCGAGGATGCGCTGGATCACGAACATCACGTCCGGCCGGCCTGCGTCGTACTCGTCGAACACCAGCGCCACCGGCCGCTGCAGCGACCAGGGCACGATGCCTTCCTGGAACTCGGTGACCTGCTGGCCTTCGCGCAGGACCACCGCGTCTTTTCCGACCAGGTCGAGCCGGCTGATATGGCCGTCGAGGTTGAGCCGTACGCAGGGCCAGTTCAGGCGCGCCGCCACCTGCTCGATGTGGGTCGACTTGCCGGTGCCGTGCAGTCCCTGCACCATGACGCGGCGGTCGCGCGTGAAGCCGGCCAGGATGGCGAGCGTCACGTCGGGGTTGAAGCGGTAGACCGCGTCGATCTCGGGCACGTGGTCGTCGCGCTCGCTGAAGGCGGGCGCCATCAGGTCCGTGTCGATGCCGAAGACATCGCGCACGCTCAGCATGCGGTCGGGTTGCAGGGCGGCGGTGTCGGTCATGCGTTCCTTCGTTCGAGTGTGCGCTCGGCGTCCGCATCGGCATCGATGCGCGCGAGCGCCTGCGCGGCACGCTGCAGCGCAGGCAGAAACTGCTTCGCCTTCTCGACATCGAGCCGCATGACCGGCGCCTGCACCGCGACGCACAGGTTCGAAGGTCCGTTCTCGCTGGGCACCAGCGCCGCGATGCACAGCAGGCCGGGCAGGAATTCCTCGTCGTCGAGCGCAAAGCCGTCCTTGCGCACGCGCTGCACCTCGCGCTCGATCTGTTCGAGCTCGGTCAGGGTTTTGGGCGTGTAGGCCTCGAGCGGCACGTTGGCCAGCAGGCGCCGCCGCTGCGCCGGCGCCATCTGCGCCAGGAAGATCTTGCCGCTGGCCGAGCAGTGCACCGGCACCCGCGAGCCCGGGTGCAGGTAGAAGCGCAGCGGCGCCGCGGTCTCGACGCGGTCCAGGTACACCACCTCGCTGCCCGAGAGCGCAGTGAGGTTGCAGCTCTCGCCGATCTCCTCGACCAGGTGACGCAGCACCGCGTGGCGCGCGCCGTGGTGGCTGTCATTCAACAGCAGGTTCTCGGCCAGGCGCCGCAGCCGCGTGCCGATGCCATAGAGCCGGCTGTCGCCCTCGCGCCGCAGCAGGCCCGCGCTTTCCAGCTGCTGCAGCATGCGGTGCAGAGTCGGCTTGGGCAGGCCGGTCTCTTCCACCAGGTCCTGCAGCGCATAGCGCTGGTCCTTGGCGGCGATGACCTCGAGCAGAGCGAACAGCCGCATGGTGGGCGTGTCGCCGTTGAGCTCCAAACCCTCGGACTTCAGATCGGTGTTGACGACTTTCATGGGCGCTGATCATATTCTTTTTACAAAAAATAGGACAAAACGTCCCGATTTTCGGAATTTCGTTTGACGCGAGCCGGGCGCAGTCCTATATTTCGCCGATACGAATTCCGGAACCGCCTGTTCCAACTTTCGAGAACCGCGCCAGCATCCACGACCTTAGGAGACCTCTTCCATGACCCAGCAACCCCCCGCCACGCCCGCCCGCGCCGCCGTCGCCGGCGTGCAGAAGATGACGCCCTCCGAGGCCTTCGTCGAGACCCTGGTCGCCAACGGCGTGACCGACATGTTCGGCATCATGGGCTCGGCCTTCATGGATGCGATGGACATCTTCGCGCCGGCCGGCATCCGCCTGATCCCGGTGGTGCACGAGCAGGGCGCCGGCCACATGGCCGACGGCTATGCGCGCGTTTCCGGCCGCCACGGCGTGGTGATCGGCCAGAACGGCCCCGGCATCAGCAACTGCGTGACCGCCATCGCAGCGGCCTACTGGGCCCACAGCCCGGTGGTGATCGTCACGCCCGAGACCGGCACCATGGGCATGGGCCTGGGCGGCTTCCAGGAAGCCAACCAGCTGCCGATGTTCCAGGAGTTCACCAGGTACCAGGGCCACGTGAACAACCCCAAGCGCATGGCCGAGTACACGGCACGCTGCTTCGACCGCGCGATCTCCGAGATGGGCCCGACGCAGCTCAACATCCCGCGCGACCACTTCTACGGCGAGATCCAGTGCGAGATCCCGAAGCCGATGCGCGTGGAGCGCGGCGCCGGCGGCGAGAACAGCCTCGCCGCCGCGGTCGAGTTGCTGGCCACGGCCAAGTTCCCGGTCATCCTCTCGGGCGGCGGCGTGGTGATGGGCGATGCGGTGGAGGAATGCAAGGCGCTGGCCGAGCGCCTGGGCGCGCCGGTGGCCAACGGCTACCTGCGCAACGACTCCTTCCCGGCCAGCCATCCGCTGTGGGCCGGCCCGCTGGGCTACCAGGGGAGCAAGGCCGCGATGAAGCTGATCGCGCAGGCCGACGTGGTGCTCGCGCTGGGCTCGCGCATGGGGCCCTTCGGCACGCTGCCGCAGCACGGCATGGACTACTGGCCCAAGGACGCCAAGATCATCCAGGTCGAGGCCGACCACACCAACCTGGGCCTGGTGAAGAAGATCACCGTGGGCATCCATGGCGACGCCAAGGCGGTAGCCAAGGCGCTGCTCGCGCGCCTGGCGCAGCGCACGCTCGCCAGCGACGCCACCAAGTCCGAGCGCGCCGCGAAGATCAAGGAAGAGAAAGCCGCATGGGAGAAGGAGCTCGACGGCTGGACGCACGAGCGCGACCCCTACAGCCTGGACATGATCCAGGAGGCCGAGCAGGAAGGCGGCAAGTGGCTGCACCCGCGCCAGGTGCTGCGCGAGCTGGAGAAGGCCATGCCGCCGCGCGCGATGGTGTCGACCGACATCGGCAACATCAATGCCGTCGCCAACAGCTACCTGCGCTTCGAGGAGCCGCGCAGCTTCTTCGCGCCGATGAGCTTCGGCAACTGCGGCTACTCGCTGCCCACGATGATCGGCGCCAAGCTGGCCGCTCCCGACCGCCCGGCCATCGCCTACGCGGGCGACGGCGCCTGGGGCATGAGCATGGTCGAGATCATGACCTGCGTGCGCCACGACATCCCGGTGACGGCGGTGGTGTTCCACAACCGCCAGTGGGGCGCGGAGAAGAAGAACCAGGTCGACTTCTACAACCGCCGCTTCGTCGCGGGCGAGCTCGACAACCAGAGCTTCGCCGGCATCGCCAAGGCGATGGGCGCCGAGGGCATCGTGGTCGACAGGCTCGAGGACGTGGGCGCCGCGCTCAAGAAGGCGGTCGACATGCAGATGAACCAGGGCAAGACCACGGTGATCGAGGTCATGTGCACGCGCGAACTAGGCGACCCGTTCCGCCGCGATGCGCTGGCCAAGCCGGTGCGCTTCCTCGACAAGTACAAGGACTACGTCTGAACGGCGCGCTGAAACGTCGACATGACTTCAGCGCTCGCCCTCGCCCAGACCGGCGCCGTGCCGGCGCATCCCTGGCTCGAGGCCCTGGTGGCACGGGCGCGGGAGCGCGCGAAGGCCGCGCAGGTGCGCATCGGGCTGGTCCATCCCTGTGATGCGGCGGCGCTCGATGCGGCCGCGCGCATCGCCGATGAAACGCTCGCGCAGCCGGTCCTGATCGGCCCGCGCGAGGCCATCGTGCGCGCGGCCGGGGCGGCCGGCATCGATGCCGGAGACTTCGAGATCATCGATTGCAGCAACACGGCCGAGGAGAGCGCGCGGCGCGCCGTCGCGATGGCGCGCCAGGGCGTGGTCGGCGCGCTCATGAAGGGATCGCTGCACACCGACGAGCTGATGTCGGCCGTGGTCGACAAGCACATCGGCCTGCGCAGCGAGACGCGCATCAGCCACATCTTCCTGTTCGACCTGCCGCGCTATCCCAAGCTGCTCGGCCTGGCGGACTGCGTGGTCAACATCGCGCCCTCGCTCGATGCCAAGCGCGACATCCTCGGCAACGCCATCGGCCTGCTGCGCAAGCTGGGCACGGCCAAGCCCAAGGTCGGCATCGTGGCCGCGGTGGAAACGGTGAACCCCGCCATCCCGGCCACCATCGATGCACAGGCGCTGGTGGCGCTGGCGCGCGCGGGCGCCTGGCCCGGCGCGCTGGTCGAAGGGCCCTTCGGCTTCGACAACGTGATCTCGGCCGAAGCCGCGCGCATCAAGAAGATGGCCTCCGGCGTCAGCGGCGACGCCGACCTGCTGCTGGTGCCGGACCTCAACGCCGGCAACATGCTGTACAAGAGTTTCACCTACATCGGCGGCGGCGAGTGCGCGGGGCTGGTGCTCGGCGCCCGGGTGCCGATCGTGCTGACCTCGCGCGCGGATTCGCTGCCTTCGCGCATCGCCTCCGTCGCGCTGGCGGTGCTCGCTGCCGATCAGGATTGACCAAGGACCTACGTGTTCAACTTTCTTTCGCGCGAGCCGCTCCACGATCCGCTGGCCTCGCCCACGCCGACGGCCGAATGCGAGGTCAAAACCACCACCTGCTACATGTGCGCCTGCCGCTGCGGCATCCGCGTGCATCTGCGCGATGGGGAAGTGCGCTACATCGACGGCAACCCGAACCATCCGCTGAACCAGGGCGTGATCTGCGCCAAGGGCTCGTCGGGCATCATGAAGCAGGTGTCGCCCGCGCGGCTCACGCAGCCGCTGCTGCGCAAGGCCGGCAGCGAGCGCGGGGCAGGCGAGTTCGAGCCCATCAGCTGGGAGCGCGCCTTCGACATCCTGACCGAGCGGCTCGCGAAGATCCGTGCCACCGACCCGAAGAAGTTCGCACTGTTCACCGGCCGCGACCAGATGCAGGCGCTCACGGGCCTCTTTGCGCGCCAGTTCGGCACGCCCAACTACGCGGCGCACGGCGGCTTCTGCTCGGTCAACATGGCCGCAGGAATGATCTACACCGTGGGCGGCAGCTTCTGGGAGTTCGGCGGGCCGGACCTCGAGCGCGCCAAGCTGTTCGTGATGATCGGCACCGCCGAGGACCACCACAGCAATCCGATGAAGATCGCGATCGGAAAATTCAAGCGCGCGGGCGGGCGCTTCATCTCGATCAATCCGGTGCGCACCGGCTACTCGGCCATCGCCGACGAATGGATTCCGATCAAGCCGGGCACCGACGGCGCGCTCTTCATGGCGCTGCTGCACGAGCTGATCGCGAGCGACCTGGTGGACCATGCGTTCCTGAAGCGCTTCACCAATGCGCCGCAGCTGGTGGTGCTCGACGACTGCGAGCGGCAGGGCCTGTTCGCTTTCGATCCCGAGCGCGGCCCGCCGGGCGATGGCCGCAACCCGCACAACAAGCTGGTGTGGGACAAGGCAAGCGGGAGCGTGAAGCCCGCGTACCCGGAAGGCATCGCCGAGGGCTGCGAGCCGGCGCTCGAAGGCCACTACCAGCTCGCCGACGGCACGCGCGTTGCGCCTTCGTTCCAGCTGCTGCGCGAGCGCGTCGCGAGCTGCACGCCCGAATGGGCCGAGGCCATCACCGGCATCGGTGCCGAACGCATCCGCAAGCTCGCGCGCGAGATGGGCGAGACGGCGCTCCAGCAGGCCTTCGAGCTCCCCATCCCGTGGACCGACGCCTGGGGCAAGAAGCATCCGACCACGCAGGCGCGGCCGGTCGCTTTCCACGCGATGCGCGGCCTCGCCGCCCATTCCAACGGCTTCCAGACCGTGCGTGCGCTCGCGGTGCTGATGAGCGTGCTCGGCACCATCGATGCGCCCGGCGGCTTCAGGCACAAGGCGCCGTACCCGCGCCACATCGTGCCGAACTACCGCGCCTTCAATGCGCCCGAGATGATCCAGCCGAACACGCCGCTCAATGCCGCGCCGCTGGGCTTTCCGGCCAACCCGGAAGAGCTGGCGATCAACCCCGACGGCTCGCCGATCCGCATCGACCATGCCTTCTCGTGGGAGCATCCGCTGTCGGCCCACGGCCTCATGCACAACGTGATCACCAATGCGGTGAAGGGCGACCCCTACCGCATCGACACCTTGCTGATCTTCATGGCCAACATGGCCTGGAACTCGAGCATGAACACGATGGCGGTGCGCGAGATGCTCAACCGCAAGGACGAGCAGGGCGAGTACATGATCCCCTTCCTCGCGGTCTGCGACGCCTTCCAGAGCGAGACCGTGGCCTTCGCCGACCTGGTGCTGCCCGACACCACCTACCTCGAGCGCCACGACGTGATGAGCATGCTCGACCGGCCGATCTCGGAATTCGACGGCCCGGTGGATTCGGTGCGCGTGCCGGTCTTGCCGCCCACCGGCCAGTGCAAGCCCTTCCAGGAGGTGCTGATCGAACTCGCCTCGCGCATGAAGTTTCCGGCCTTCACCACGCCCGAGGGCGGGCGCAAGTTCGCGGACTATCCCGACTTCATCGTCAACTTCCAGCCTCAGCCGGGCATCGGCTTCTTGATGGGCTGGCGCGGCAAGGACGGCGCCGATCACTTGCGCGGCGAGCCCAATCCGAAGCAGTGGGAGGCCTACGCAGAGAACAACTGCGTGTTCCAGTACCACATGCCCGAGACCACGCACTACATGCGCAACTGGAACCGGGAGTACCTGGACTTCGCCAAGGACAAGGGCTGGCGCCAGAAGAACGACGTGGTGCAGCTCGCTCTGTACTCCGACACCTTGCAAAGCTTTCGCCTCGCGGCACAGGGCAAGAGCGCCGGCCGCCAGCCGCCCGACGCGCTGCGCGAGCGCATCGAAACCTACTTCGATCCGCTGCCCTTCTGGTATCCCCCGCTCGAGGAGGCGGCGACCGATCTCAAGGCCTACCCGCTCAACGCGATCACGCAGCGGCCGATGGCGATGTACCACTCGTGGGATTCGCAGAACGCGTGGCTGCGCCAGATCCACAGCCACAACTACCTGCACGTGAACCCGCTCACCGCCAAGGCCGCCGGCATCGCCGACGGCGGCTGGTGCTGGGTCGAGAGCCAGTGGGGCAGGGTGCGCTGCATGCTGCGCTACAGCGAAGCCGTGGAACCCGGCACCGTGTGGACCTGGAACGCGATCGGCAAGGCCGACGGCGCCTGGCAGCTCGCGCCCGGCGCCGACGAGGCGCGCAAGGGCTTCCTGCTCAACCACCTGATCTCGGAAGAGCTGCCCTTCGATGGCAAGACCATCAGCAACTCCGACCCCGTGACCGGCCAGGCCGGCTGGTACGACGTGCGCGTGCGCATCCGGCCTGCCGCGCCGGAGGAACCGGAAGAGACCTTCCCGCAGATCGCCAGCATGCCGGCCTCGCCGGGCGTGCTGGGCAAGGCGGCGAGCGTGCTGACCTACTTCGCGGGGCGCAGGAAATGATCCAGTGGCTGAAGGATTTGATGGCTTCGCTCCCCGGAGAGCGCGAGGGTGAGAGCAGCGGCGGTGCGTCGGGTGCGGCGGTGATGAAGGCCGGCGTGCCCTCACCCCAACCCTCTCCCGCAAGCGGGAGAGGGAGCCGGACGGTGAGGGCGGAGAAAGGCGAGACCCTCGCCAAGCAGCTTGCCCTCGTCATCGACCTCAACGTCTGCGTCGGCTGCCATGCCTGCGTGACCTCCTGCAAGCAATGGAACACCTCCGGCAGCGCCGGCCCGCTGGCCGACGAGAAGCCCTACGGCGCCGACCCGACCGGCACCTTCTTCAACCGCGTGCAGACCTACGAGGCCGGCGCCTTCCCCGCCACCGACACCATCCACTTCCCCAAGAGCTGCCTGCACTGCGAGGACCCGCCGTGCGTGCCCGTGTGCCCCACCGGCGCCAGCTACAAGCGCAAGGAAGACGGCATCGTGCTGGTCGACTACGACAAGTGCATCGGCTGCAAGTACTGCGCCTGGGCCTGTCCCTACGGCGCGCGCGAGCTCGACGAAGAGCGCCAGGTCATGACCAAGTGCACGCTGTGCGTGGACCGCATCTACGACGAGAAGCTTCCCAAGGAAGACCGCAAGCCGGCCTGCGTGAAAGCCTGCCCGACCGGCGCGCGCCTGTTCGGCGACGTGAAGGACCCGGACTCCGAAGTCTCGAAGGCGATCCGCGAGCGCGGCGGCTATGCGCTGATGCCCGAGTGGGAGACCAACCCCGCCAACCGGTACCTGCCGCGGCGCATCACCGACGTGGCGGGAGGCGCGCGATGAACCCGGCCTTCTCGGTTGTCATCTTCACCACCATCGCCGGCGCCGCGCAGGGCCTGGTCGTCACGCTGGCCCTGGCCATGCTGGCCGGCCTGCCGCTTTCGCCCGGCTTCGCGAGCACGGCGCTGATCGCGGCCGAAGCCATGCTGCTCGTCGGCCTCGGTGCCTCCTTCGGCCACCTCGGCCGGCCCGAGCGCGCCTGGCGCGCGGTGCTGATGTGGCGCACGTCGTGGCTCTCGCGCGAGGTGATCGTGCTGCCGGCCTTCATCGCCGTGGTGGCGCTGTGGTGGCTGGCCCTGCGAGCCGGCATCGACACGCCGCTCCTGCCCCTGGCGGCGATCGGGGTCGCAGCGCTGCTCTGGTACTGCACCGCGATGATCTACGCCTGCCTGCGCTTCATCCAGGAATGGGCGCAGCCGCTGACCCTCGTCAACTTCACGCTGATCGGGCTCTCGTCGGGCCTGGTGCTCGCGAGCGCCCTGGCCGCGCTGATGAGCGAGCAGCGCCTGCTGCAGGTCAGCGGGCCCTGCGCGCTCGCGATCACGCTCGCGGCCTGGGCCACGCGCACGCTGGCGCTGCGCCGCAACGCCGCGCTGAAGCCACGCTCGACGCTGCAGTCGGCCACCGGCATCCAGGCGCCGAACCTGGTGCAGAAGTCGATGGGCATGTCGGCCGGCTCCTTCAACACGCGCGAGTTCTTCCACGGCGCGAGCCGCGCCGCGCTGAAGCAGGTCAAGCTGGCCTTCATCGTGCTGGCGTTCGCGCTGCCTTCGCTGCTGCTGGTTTGCGCAGTCGGCGCGCATTCGACGCTCGCCTTTGTGTTCGCGTTTGCGGTGCAGGTGCCCGGCCTGCTAGCCGAGCGCTGGTTCTTCTTCGCGCAGGCGAGGCATCCGCAGAACCTGTATTACCAGGTGGTGTCCTGATACGGACTGGCATTCAAGAGTATTGGCTTCGTCTCTCGACGAAGCTGCGCGGGCATGGCGTGTCGTAGACCTGCGCGCCGCCGAAGGCGGTCTGCGGCCCGGGCTCCTGCTGGGGCGGTCGGCGCGTTGCGCCGACTCCGCTGCGGTGCTCGCCTGGGGGCGGCGCCGCGGAACTCGCTACGCGCCCCTGCAGTGCGCTGCGCTCAGACAGCCGCGGCGAGTCAGATCACGAAGCGCGCGTGTCTTCGCACGCGCGCCCGCCCCCAGGCTGCGCTCCTCGCCGCCCCAGAAGTCGCCCGGGCCGCAGACCATTCCGCGGGAGAGGCGTTGGGGTGTTTGGGAAGCGGGATACCAGCACAACGCTTCCCCGCAAAGGCGCCCGCGGCGCGTCCCGGCGGCCGTCCGGGTCTACATCTACGGCGGACTCGTCCACTGGCTTACCCCAGCGCCAGCCGCGTCCCCGAAGCGCCCGCCGCCTTGCGGATCCCGTCCGGCCCGTAGAAGGGCTGCTGGCTCGCCTGCAGATAGTCGAGCGCGTTCTGGGTGAAATCGAGATGGCCGTAGACCATCGATCCGATGCGGCGGTTGCCGGCCTTGGCACGGTCTGCGAGTTCCAGCAGCGCCGTCCAGGCGGCTTGCGATGCTTCGCCGGCGGCGGCCGCCGCTTCGTCGGCACCGGCACGTCCAGGCTCGAAGCCCAGCGCCACCTGCGCCGATTCGCGCGCCTGGTCGAGCGCGGCCATGCGGTCGAGCAGGGCGGCCTTCTGTTCAGTGAGCGCACCGAGGTCGGCGAAAAGATTGTTCTTCATGGCCTGCGCCTCCAGCTCCAGAACCGCAAGGAATTCTTCGACGCAGGACTTTTCGGCCAGCAGATGGGGCAGCAGCATCACGTTCACAGGTCCTTCTTGGCGCCGAGCAGGTCGCGCACGCTGGCCAGCAGGCCCTCGGCGATCCGCTCAGGATGGATCTCGTAGCGGCCGGCGCGGATGTCCTCGCGGATCGAGGCGACGCGCGCGGCATCGAAGTCGGTGCTGGGCGAGTTGGGCAGCGAATGGACCTGGCCGGTGGAAACCTGTACCGATTCCTTGGCGCCTTCGGCAGCATCGGCGCCGGTGGCCGGCAGGGCCTTGCCGCCCTTGGCGGAGCGGGAGAGCGGGGTGGCCGAAGGGGCGGATGGATCGATTTTCAAGATGGTTCCTCGGGGGGCTGACCCGTTTATCGGCAGTTTAGGGCGGAACTTTAGGGCAGCCTATTGCGAGAGGAGGATCTGGCCGCCTTCATCCGCCACGCCGCTGACCAGGCGGCCGTCCCGCGTCTTGGCCTGCACGGTCGCGCCGACCTCGGCGCGGGTCATGGCGCGGGCCTCCGTGCTGACCGTGAAGCCCGGCCCTTGCGCGACCACCTGCACCGTCTGGCCCTGCTGGATCACGACCACGCCGCGCACCGCTTCGCGCCTCACGGGCGCGCCGGCGGCGATGCGGTTGACGGCCACCACGCCCTGGAGCTCGGCGGCATCGGTCACCACCGAGCGCGGCAAGGCGCCGAGATCGCCCGTGCGCTCGGCCAGGTCGCCGGCGCCCAGGGCCTGGCCGGCCTCGATGGCGCGCGCGGCCACGAGGTAGCGGCCCTCGATCGCGACGCGCGCCTGCACGTAGCGCATCCAGGGCTTCTCGCCGGCGCAGCGCAGTCCCACCGAGACCCGACCCGAGGGCGCTGCGCCCCTGGGCAGAAAAGGCTGCAGCGATTCGCAGGGAGGCAGCGCGGCCGGCATGTTCACCTCGATGCGCGCCTTGCCCGGCAGGCCGGCGGTCTGGGCCTGCAGAAACTGCTCGACGACGGCGCGCGCATCCGCCGGCGCAGCCGCGGCCGGCGCTGCGGCCAGCGCCGCGAGCAGCAGCAGGAGAAGACGGCGAAAGGAGCGGGTTGTTTCCATCATCGGTCCGGCGATTCTAGGAATGCATGGCTGCGCCTGAAGGTGCGAAGTGCACCCCAAATGCCCCTTTGTTCGGCCCATTGCAAACACGACCCGTGCATAGACTCGCTTTCCATCAGTCGCCATGCCCGCTCGGGACGCGACACCTCCAACTGATGGAAACACATGATCGACAAGCTGGATGCGGCGCTTCGCTTCAACCGCGAAGCACTCAATCTCCGGGTGCAGCGCCAGGAGGTGCTGGCGGCCAACATCGCCCATGCCGATACGCCCAACTACAAGGCGCGTGACTTCGATTTCGCAAGCCGGCTCTCGCAGGCCGTGGAGCAGGGCCGCGCCGCGCAGTCGGTAAGCCTTTCCACCACCTCCGCGCGTCACCTGCAGGCCGAGGGCTCGGGCGTGCCCGATGCCGACCTGCTCTATCGCGTGCCCAGCCAGTCCAGCATCGACGGCAACACCGTCGAGATGGATGCCGAGCGCATCAACTTCGCCGACAACGCGCTGCGCTACGAGGCCAACCTCACGGTGCTCAGCGCCAAGATCAAGTCGCTGCTGTCGGCAGTGCAGTAGGAACAGAGCCATGCCCTTGCCCAGCGCTTCCATGAACATCTTCAACCTGGCGGGCTCCGCCATGGCCGCGCAGTCGCAGCGCATGAACGTGACCGCGAGCAACCTGGCCAATGCCGAGAGCGTGGCCGGTCCGGACGGCCAGCCCTACCGCGCCAAGCAGGTCGTCTTCGAGGTCGCGGCCTCGGGGCAGCAGGACATCGGCGGCGTCCAGGTCGCGCGCGTGGTGGAAGACCCCTCGCCGATGAAGATGGTCTACGACCCGAAGAACCCCCATGCCGACGCCGCGGGCTACGTGACCATGCCCAACGTCAACGTGGTCGAGGAAATGACCAACATGATCTCCGCCTCGCGCAGCTACCAGGCCAACGTCGAGGTGCTCAACACCGCCAAGACGCTGATGGTCAAGACGCTGACGATCGGCCAGTAAATCCCAATCAGAAGAAGCAACCCCATGGCCATCGACGACTCCCTCGCCATCAACGGCACGAACAACAGCAACTCGGCGCTCGGCAACAACAGCACGAGCAGCGTCGACAGCGAGCAGCGCTTTCTCAAGCTGCTGGTGACGCAGCTCAACAACCAGGATCCGCTCAACCCGATGCAGAACGCCGAGCTCACCTCGCAGCTTGCGCAGATGAGCACCGTGAGCGGCATCGAGAAACTCAACAGCACGCTCTCCGGCCTGGTGAACCAGACCGGCGCCAACCAGGTGCTGCAGGCGGCATCGCTGATCGGCTACAACGTGCTGTCGCCCGGCAACGAGATCGCCACCAAGGCGCCGGAAGCAGGCAAGGACCCGGCGGTCGTGCCCTTCGCGGTGCAGCTGCCGGGCTCGGCCGGCGACGTCGAGGTGAAGATCGTCGACGCCACGGGCAAGACGGTGCGCACGCTCGACCTCGGCTCGCTGCCCGAAGGCGTCAACGCCGTCACCTGGGACGGCAAGGCCGACGACGGCAGCGTCGCACCGGCCGGCAGCTACACCTTCACGGTGGCCGCCGACAACGGCGGCAGCACGGTGCAGGCGACCGCGCTCACCTTCTCGCAGGTGGCCGCCGTCAAGCAGGGCACGAGCGGCGTCACGCTCGAGCTGGCCTCGGGCCGCAGCATCGGCCTGGCCGACGTCCGCATGTTCCTTTGAGTCTTCAGCCTGTCTTCTCCCTCGGCGGAGGCCGTCGTGCTGCAAGCCGTTTCTTCATCGCCTCTCAATAAGGATCGATCATGAGTTTCTCCCAGGGCATCAGCGGCCTGTCCGTGGCCGCCGCCAACCTCGACGTCATCGGCAACAACATCGCCAACTCGGGCACCGTGGGCTTCAAGTCGGCCGCAGCGACCTTCCAGGACGTGTATGCCGGCTCGCGCATCGGCCTCGGCGCCTCGGTGGCCGGCGTGGTGCAGAACTTCACGCAGGGCGTGACCCAGACCAGCAGCCGTCCGCTCGACGTGGCCATCCTCAACGGCGACGGCTTCTTCCGCCTCTCGAGCCCGAGCGGCGAGGTGATGTACTCGCGCAATGGCCAGTTCACCAAGGACGAGAGCGGCTACATCGTCAACGGCGCCGGCCTGCGGCTGACCGGCTTCGGCGTCTCGGCCACCGGCGCTATCGAAGGCGGAACGCCCTCGGCGATCCGCATCCCGACCACCGCCATGGACCCGAAGGCCACCACTGGCGTGCAGGCCGAGTTCAACCTCGACGCGCGCAACGCGCCGCCCACCAAGACGCCGTTCAACGTCACCGACTCGGACACCTTCAACTATTCCAACGCGCTCGGGCCGGTCTACGACTCGCTGGGCAATCCGCACGAGCTGGGCGCCTACTTCGTGAAGACCGGCGCCAATACCTGGAGCGTCTACGGCGCCGCCGACGGTGCCGCGCTCAACGCCGGCGCGCCGCTCGCTACCATGACCTTCGACTCCAACGGCAAGCTGCTGACGCCTGCCGGCGGCACCATCACGCTGCCGGCGATGACCTTCCCCAACGGTTCGGCGGCGATGAACGTCACGGTCGACCTCTCGGGCACGACGCAGTTCGGCAAACCCAACGAGATCAACAAGCTCGTTCAGGACGGCTACACCGCCGGCTCGCTGACCGCCTACTCGATCAACCCCGACGGCACCATCACCGGCAAGTTCTCCAACGAGAAGACCCAGCTGCTGGGCCAGGTGGTGCTGTCGAGCTTCGCCAACCCGAACGGCCTGGAGCCCAAGGGCAACAACGTCTGGGCCGAAACCCAGGCCTCGGGCCAGGCGCTCACCGGCACGCCGGGCGCGGGCACCAAGCAGGGCTCGCTCGCCTCGGGCAAGCTGGAAGCCTCCAACGTCGACCTCACCTCCGAGCTCGTCAACCTGATCGTGGCCCAGCGCAGCTACCAGGCCAACGCGCAGACGGTGAAGACGCAGGATCAGGTCGTGCAGACGCTGATCAACATCCGCTGATCGGCAGGAGCACCCAGTGGACCGCATGCTGTATGTCGCCATGAGCGGCGCCAAGCAGGCCATGGAGCAGCAGGCCTCGGTCGCCAACAACATGGCGAACGTCTCGACGCCGGGCTTTCGCGCGCAGGTCAACAGCTTTCGCGCGGTGCCGGTGGTCGGCGAAGAAGCGGCAACGCGCGCCTTCGTCGCTGCCACCACGCCGGGCGCCGACTTCAGCCAGGGTCCGCTGACGGAGACCGGCCGCGCGCTCGACGTCGCGGTGCGCGGCGACGGCTGGCTCGTGGTGCAGACGCCCGACGGCGGCGAGGCCTACACGCGCGTGGGCAACCTGCAGGTCGGCGCCGATGGCCAGCTGCTGACCATGGGCGCGCGCCCGGTGGTCGGCGAGGGCGGTGCGCTGGTGGTGCCGCCGGGCTCGACGGTGCAGATCGCGGCCAACGGCGCCATCACCGCCCGCGGCGCCGGCGATCCGCTGGTCGGCGTGGCCGAAGTGGGGCGCCTCAAGCTGGTCAATCCGCCGAGCGCCGACCTGGTGCGCGGCGACGACGGGCTCTTTCGCATGCGCGAAGGCCTGCCGCCCGCGGAAGCCGATGCGGCCGTGACGGTGGCCAGCGGCGCGATCGAGGGCAGCAACGTCAACGCGGTCGAAGCCATGGTTTCGATGATCGCCCAGGCCCGCAGCTTCGAGATGCAGATGAAGTCGATGCAAACCGCGGACACCAACGCGCAGTCGGCCAACAAATTACTTGCCTACGGCTAATCCCTCTTCAAAGGAACCATCCCCATGATGCGCTCGCTCTACGTCGCCAAGACCGGCCTCGAAGCCCAGCAGACCCAGCTCGACGTGGTGTCGAACAACCTGGCCAACGTCGGCACCACCGGCTTCAAGCGCAGCCGCGCCGTGTTCGAGGACCTGATGTACCAGAACCTGCGCCAAGTCGGCGGCCAGACCTCGGACCAGACGCGCCTGCCTTCGGGCCTGCAGGTCGGCACCGGCGTGCACGTGGTCGCCACCGAGCGCATCCATGCGCAGGGCAACATGACCAAGACCGACAACCCGAAGGATGTCGCGATCAACGGCGCAGGCTTCTTCCAGGTGCTGATGCCCGACGGCACCACCTCGTACACGCGCGACGGCTCCTTCCAGACCGACCGCGACGGCCAGCTCGTCACCGCCAGCGGCTTCCTGATCCAGCCGGCGATCACGATTCCGCAGAACGCCACCAGCCTCACCGTCGGCCGCGACGGGATGGTCTCGGTGACGCAGGCCGGCAGCACCGCCACCGTGCAGGTCGGCCAGCTGCAGCTCGCCACCTTCCTGAACCCCGCCGGCCTGCAGAGCATGGGCGAGAACCTCTATGCGGAGACCGATTCCTCCGGCGCGCCGAACCAGCTGAACCCGGGCCTCGAGGGCGCCGGCACGCTGAGCCAGGGCTACGTCGAGGCATCGAACGTCAACGTGGTGGAAGAGCTGGTCAACATGATCGCGACGCAGCGTGCGTACGAGATCAACAGCAAGGCGGTGCAAACCTCCGACCAGATGCTGCAAAGACTGGCCCAGCTGTGATGGTCCGCGCACGCCTTCATCGATTGGGCGCGGGCGCGCTCGTTGCCTTGCTGGCCGCCGGCTGCGCGCAGATCCCGCGTGAGCCGCTGGTGCACCAGCCGATGACCGCGCGCGCCAACACCTATGCGGCCTTGCCGGCGCCGCGCGCCAACGGCGCGATCTTCCGCGACGGGCCGGGCGCCAATGCGCTGTTCGAGGACCGCCGGCCGCGCAATGTCGGCGACATCCTGACCATCGTGATCAGCGAGAAGGTCAACGCCAGCAAGAACTCGGGCGCCAACGCCAGCCGCAGCGGCAGCCTGACGGCCGCCTTCCCGACCATTCCGAAATTGCTGGGCGGCCTGCTGGACGAGCAGGACGCGAAGCTCTCTGGCAACAACGTGCTCAACGCCAAAGGCGGCGCCAACGCCAACAACACCTTCAACGGCGTGATCACCGTGACCGTGGTCGACGTGATGCCCAACGGCAACCTGCTGGTGTCCGGCGAGAAGCAGATGGGCATCAACCAGGGCACCGAATACATCCGCTTCTCGGGCGTGGTGAACCCGCGCACCGTCTCCGGCAGCAACACCGTGCCCTCGACCCTGGTGGCCGACGCGCGCATCGAATACACGGCCAAGGGCTACATCGACGAGGCCCAGCACATGGGCTGGATGCAGCGCTTCTTCCTGAACGTCATGCCCTTCTGACCATGAACCTCCACTCTCTCCGGCGCTGCATCTTCTCGGCCTTGTGCGCCGCCGCGTTGGCGTCGCCCGCGCAGGCCGAGCGGCTCAAGGAACTGGCCAGCATCCAGGGCGTGCGCGACAACCCGCTGATCGGCTACGGCCTGATGGTGGGTCTCGACGGCACCGGCGACCAGACCATGCAGACGCCGTTCACCACGCAGAGCCTCAACAACATGCTGCAGCAGCTCGGCATCACGATCCCGACGGGCGTGAACATGCAGCTCAAGAACGTGGCGGCCGTGATGGTCACGGCCACGCTGCCTTCCTTCGCGCGGCCCGGGCAGAACATCGACGTGACGGTGTCCTCTATGGGCAATGCCAAGAGCCTGCGCGGCGGCACCTTGCTGATGACGCCGCTCAAGGGCGTGGACGGCGCGACCTACGCCATCGCGCAGGGCAACATGGTGGTGGGCGGCGCGGGCGCCTCGGCCAGCGGCAGCAAGGTGCAGATCAACCAGCTCAGCTCGGGCCGCATTCCCGGCGGCGCGCTGGTCGAGCGCAGCGTCGAGGCGCCGGTCGGCGGCGAAGGCATGCTCACGCTGGAGCTCAACCGCTCCGACTTCGGCACCGCGCAGCGTGCGGTCGAAGCCATCAACCGCCAGTTCGGCCCCGGCACCGCCGACGCGATGGACGCCCGCGTGATCCGCGTGCGCGCGCCCGAGCCGCAGGAGCGCGTCGGCTTCCTCGCGCGGCTCGAAGGGCTCGAAGTCACGCCGACCCAGGCGGTGGCGCGCGTGGTGATCAATGCGCGCACCGGCTCGGTGGTCATGAACCAGGCGGTGCGCGTCAACGACTGCGCGGTGGCGCACGGCAATCTCTCGGTGGTCATCAACACTGAGCCGGTGATCAGCCAGCCCGGTCCCTTCTCGGGCGGCAGCACGGTGGCCACGCAGACCTCGCAGATCTCGATCGCGCAGGGCGGCGGCGCGCTGCAGATGGTGCGCGGCGGCGCTTCGCTCGCCGACGTGATCAAGGGGCTCAACAGCCTGGGCGCCAATCCGCAGGACCTGGTCTCGATCCTGCAGGCCATGAAGACCGCCGGCGCGCTGCGCGCTGAGCTGGAAGTGATCTGAGATGGTCCTCGACAACCGAAGCGGCGCACTCGACCAGCGCTTTGCACTCGACGTGCAGGGCGTCGACGCGCTGCGGCGCACCGTGCGCAACTCGCCCGAAGAGGGCCTGAAGCAGGTGTCGCGGCAGTTCGAGGCCCTGTTCATGAACATGGTGCTGAAGAGCATGCGCGAGGCCACGCCTTCCAGCGGCCTGCTCGAAAGCCGCAACGAGAAGGTCTACATGTCCATGCTCGACCAGCAGCTCTCGCAGAACCTCTCGGGGCGCGGCGTGGGGCTGGCCGAGGCGATGTTCGCGCAGCTGAGCCGCAACGCGGCCTCGGGCGCGGCCGACGGCGAAGCCGGGAGCATGTCGCTCGACGGGCCCTCGGGCTTCCCGTTGAAGCCGCACGCCGGCATTCCGCTCGGCTCCTCGCCGCCGCCGGGCGCACCGGCCCATCGGCGTTCGGCGCCGGTGGACCTGAGCGTCTACCAGAACAACGGCGAGCGTCCTTCGCCTGCCGCGGTGGCCTCGCTGCAGGGCCATGTCGACAGCTTCGTGAAGAGCATGGGCGGCTCCGCCCAGGCCGCGAGCGAGGCCAGCGGCGTGCCCGCACCCTTGATCCTGGCGCAGGCCGCGCTCGAATCCGGCTGGGGCAAGCGCGAGATCCGCGCCGACGACGGCACGCAGAGCTTCAACCTGTTCGGCATCAAGGCCGACCGCGGCTGGAAAGGCCCGGTGGTGGAGACCACCACCACCGAATACGTCGACGGCGAGCCGCAGAAAGTGCGCGCCAGGTTCAGGGCCTACGGCTCCTACGACGAGGCCTTCACCGACTACGCGAAGTTCATCACCCGCAACCCGCGCTACGCCAACGTGCTGGCTACCGACGACCCGGCCGAGGCTGCACACGGCCTGCAGAAGGCGGGCTACGCGACCGATCCGCAGTACGGGCAGAAGCTGGTTCGGATCATGCAGAAATTCACATAGGACCCACGACCATGGCAGAGATCACCAGCCTTCATCAGCACGCGAGCCCCCCGGTTCTCGCCAGCGCCAACCGCCTCGAGGTGGTCACCTTCACGCTGGGCGAGGAGGAGTACGGCATCGACATCCAGAAGGTGCAGGAGCTGCGCGGCTACGACGCGGTGACGCGGATTGCGAACGCGCCGGAGTACATCAAGGGTGTGGTGAACCTGCGCGGGATCATCGTGCCGATCATCGACATGCGCATCAAGTTCAAGCTGGGAGTGCCGAGCTACGACCAGTTCACGGTGGTGATCGTGCTGAACATCGGCGGGCGGGTGGTGGGGATGGTGGTGGACAGCGTGTCGGACGTGATCACGCTCGCGGCCGAGCAGATCAAGCCTGCGCCGGAGATGGGCTCGGTGCTGGACACGGACTACCTGATCGGGCTGGGGACGCTGGAGCGGATGCTGATCCTGGTGGACATCGACCGGCTGATGTCGACCGAGGAGATGGGCCTCATCGAAAAGATGGCGGCCTGACATGAAGAACTGGAAGATCGGCACCCGACTCGGCATCGGCTTCGCGCTCGTGCTCTCGCTCATGGCCGGTATCGCCGGCATCGGCGTGCTGCGCCTGCAGAACGTGGGCCATGCCACGGAAGACATGGTCCAGCGTTCGCTCGTCAAGGAACGCCTGGCCGCGACATGGCTGCTGAACACCAGCAACAACAGCGTGCGCACCTTCGCGCTGGTCAAGAGCAACGATGCGGAAGTGCAGGACTATCTGCAGAAGAACATGACCAGGACCAGCGCCGAGATCTCGGAGACGCAGAAGAAGCTGGAAGCGATGCTGGACTCGCCCGAGGAGCAGGCGATCAGCGCCGACATCAAGGAGAAGCGCAGCCAGTACATCGCACTGCGCAACAGCATCCTCAAGCTCAAGGCCGAAGGCAAGCAGGAGGAAGCCGCGCAGATCACCAACGGCAAGCTGGTGCCGATGCTCGAGGTCTATGACGCCAGCATCCGCAGCATGCTGACGCACCAGGCCGCCCGGATCGACAAGGCGGCCGGCTCCATCGACGAGCTCTACCGCTCGGGCCGCAGCAACGTCATCGTGCTGGCCCTTCTCGCATTGGCACTCGGCGCCGTGCTGGCGTGGCTCTTGACGCGCAGCATCACGGGCCCCCTGAACGAGGCGGTCCAGGTGGCGCAGACGGTGGCCTCAGGCGACCTGAGCAGCCAGGTGGTGGTGACGACCCGCGACGAAACCGGCCTGCTGATGCAGGCGCTGAAAGGTATGAACGCCAACCTGGCCCGCGTGGTCGGCGACGTGCGCGCCGGCACCGACACGATTGCCGCGGCCTCCAGCCAGATCGCGACGGGCAACCAGAACCTGTCGACGCGTACCGAAGAGCAGGCCAGCTCGCTCGAGGAAACCGCGGCCTCGATGGAGGAGCTGACCTCCACCGTCAAGCAGAACGCAGACAACGCCAGGCAGGCGAATCAACTGGCCCGCGCGGCTTCGGAAGTGGCGGTGAAGGGCGGCGACGTGGTCAGCCAGGTGGTCGACACCATGGCCTCGATCAATGCCTCGTCGAAGAAGATCGTCGACATCATCGGCGTGATCGACGGCATCGCCTTCCAGACCAACATCCTGGCCTTGAACGCAGCGGTCGAAGCCGCCCGTGCCGGCGAGCAGGGCAGGGGCTTCGCGGTGGTGGCATCGGAGGTGCGCAGCCTGGCGCAGCGCTCGGCCGCGGCGGCCAAGGAAATCAAGGGCCTGATCGACGACTCGGTGGGCAAGGTGGATGCCGGCAGTGCGCTGGTCGGCGAAGCCGGCAAGACGATGGAAGAGATCGTGGGCAGCGTGAAGCGCGTGACCGACATCATCGGCGAGATCACGGCGGCGAGCCACGAGCAGACGCAGGGCATCGAGCAGATCAACCAGGCGATCACGCAGATGGACCAGGTGACGCAGCAGAACGCGGCGCTGGTGGAAGAGGCGGCGGCCGCGGCGCAGTCGATGCAGGAACAGGCCGGCAGCCTCGTCGAGGCGGTCAGCGTGTTCCGGCTCGAGGCCGGCGCGCAGGCCATCCGCGTTGCGCCTGCGCTGATGTCGGATGCACGCGCCCAATCGCTGGCGAGCCCGCGCAAGACGTCGGCCATCGCTTCCATTGCACCCAAGGCCCTCGCGCGCGGCAACGCGGGCCAATGGGCCGAGTTCTGAACCTCGGGAGATCTTGATGAAAGCAACGAACCCACCTTCCTTCGTTTCGCTGGCGCGCACCCTGACCATTCGGGCCGGCGTGGCCATGCTGGCCCTCACGGCGCTCATCCTGGCGGTCTTCTACGCGCTGGCTTCTTCGCAGCAGCAGCGCAGCGCCGCGCAATACGCCCATGCCAAGGCCGAAGCCATCGCCCGCTCGCTGGACATCTTCGACCAGACCATGCAGCTGAATGCCGAGAACGCCTACGGCGTGTTCCGGCGCCAGTTCGCGGCCACCTTCGTCCTCGAGGATGCCGCGCAGGGCAGGTTGACCAACCACGGCGTTGCGCTCGACGGCAGCGCCACCGCCGAAGTGGATGCCTTCGCGCGCGACTTTCCCGGCGCCAACGCCACCGTGTTCGTGGTGCAGGGCGAGGACTTCCGCCGCATCACCACCTCGGTCAAGAAGGAGAACGGCGAACGGGCCGTCGGGACCCTGCTCGACCGCAAGAGCGGCGCCTATCCGGTGCTGCGCGCCGGCAAGAAGTTCGTCGGCCGCGTGACCCTGTTCGGCCGTCCCTACATGACGGTCTACGAGCCGGTGCGCGATGCCGCCGGCCAGGTCGTCGCCGTGCTCTATATCGGCCTGGACATTTCGCGGCAGCAGGCCTCCTTCGGCGAGGCAGTGGACAAGACCCGGATCTTCGACAGCGGCGGGCTCTACGTCGTCAACCCGAACGGCGGCGCCGCGGCGGCGACGCTGGTCTTCCATCCGACGGCTGCCGGCAAGAAGTTGGCCGAAGCGCTTCCTCAAGGCGCGGACGCAGCGGACTGGCTCGCGCGCCTGGCCGGTGCGGACAACGAATGGATCGACAACGCGCCGGCCGTGCTGGGACAGGCGCTCGAAGGGCGGCGCTATGCCTCCGTGGCCAAGAGCGAGGCGAACGGCTGGCTGGCCGTGGCCGAGGTTCCCGCCTCTGAAGTCATGGCCGAGCTCTACCGCCAGATGGCCTGGCTCGCCGGCGCCATTGGCCTGGCTGCGGTGCTTCTGGGCATCGCCCTGGTCGTGTTCATCCGCCGCACCGTGCGGCCCCTCCGCCTCTTGAGCGAACATGTGCAGGCCATCGGCGCAGGCGACCTGTCGCGCCGGCTGGCGTCGGATCGCCGCGACGAGATGGGCGTCATCACCCGCTCCGTCGAATCCATGCGCGACGGCCTGGCACGCGTGGTGGGCGAAGTGCGTGCCGGCACTGACACCATCGCGACGGCCTCCGGCCAGATCTCTGCCGGCAACCAGAATCTCTCGTCGCGCACCGAGGAGCAGGCCAGCTCGCTGGAGCAGACCGCGGCCTCGATGGAAGAACTCACCAGCACCGTGAAGCAGAACGCCGACAACGCGCGCCA